>JBEKNU010000013.1:0-46368 GCA_049522495.1 Terriglobia bacterium | reverse complement strand
GGGTCAGCAGTGTTCGATGGATCTTGGGAAATGACCTCACTTTGCGTTGGGCGCGGGCGAAGAGAAGATCCAGGGTCTCATAGTAATCCGCCTTAGCCTCAAAATGGAACTTCAGGGCGTATTTCTCGCACCGGGCTACGGCCAAGTCACGTGGAATCCGCACGGCGAGACCGTTGATCTCGGCGATTCTCAGTCCCGCCATCTCCGAGCGATGCTGGCGCTGCCGTCAATCACGTAAGTGACGCCTGTGATCCAACTGGCTCCGTCGGAGGCAAGGAAGAGCACCAGGTTGGCCACGTCCTCAGGTGTTCCGGGTCGGCCCAAGGGGCGACGGTTAATGTTGCGCCCGCCTACCATACCCGATTACGGCATCCAAACGAGCGGCACCTTCCTAACTCCGCTGCCGCACGAAAACAAGCGACCACGATCTCGGCGGCGCCTCAGGTGGAATGTTGTGGATGGTGGCAAAAAGGTGGCCACCCCCGGTGCCAGTTCCAAGACTTGACGTCGTACATCGCACTGTACCTGCTCGATTGAGCCAAAACTGAGGATCTCGTTGTCGATACCGCCGCCGAAGAATCCCAGATCCCTCCCGAGCTCCCGCTTCAGGCGATCCGCCGCCATGCCCTTGGCGGTGTATTGGAGGGGATTCAGGCCGTCAATACCTGCCTTGATGAAGTCTGGAATGATCGTGGAAATTGTTCCACCGGAATGCATATAGACCTTCGCATCCACGAGCTCCTTGATGTGCTCAACCAGGCGGCGCAGCCGAGGCTTAAAGACTTCGCGAATCACGCTCGGTGAAAAGAGCAGGCCCTCGTGAATCCCGTAATCGTCACTGATAATCACCAGTTGTACGAAGGTCCCGACTTGTTCCAGGACCATTGTGTAGAAAGGCTTGAGATACTCTTTCACTACCCGCTCCGCGAGCGCCTCAACGTATTCCAGGCCGGCAGCCATATCCATGAACAGCTCCGCCGTGCAGCGCGTTGCTGCGAATTCGAGGCCTCGCTCATCTCGACCCCCGTGGGAGAAAAAACCGATTCGAAACTCCAGCATGTACCTTTGTAATGCAGCCTTCAACATGGCACACCGAACAGATTCAATGAGCGCGTTGCCCGAGAAACTCCACTTCCCTGTTCACAGTTTCCGGCTGTCCTTGAAAACTGAGCCTTAACGAATTCCCACTAAGTTCATGCTGCACCGGCACTTCCGAGTTCCCTTTAGTTCTTGCCCGCACATGCGAGACGCTTACTCCGTTGGGAACGTAGACCCAAAGAGTGTAGGGATCCCCGGCCAAGCGCGGTTACATACAATTCAACTCGACCTTAAAAATTCCCTGCGTCGGTACTATTGCAACAGCGTGACACCCAATAATCCTACGATGATTTCATTCGAGAGAACTTCCAGCTCCACCGACTCGATATTGCGCCTCGCGTCGCAATCCACATCAATTATGTCAGCATGAGGGCGCTCTTCCCACTTGTCCGCCAAATCTCGAATTCGGACGAGGCCGGGGACGTCGAGCTGGTCGAGTATTTCTAAGCTATGCGACTGCTTTTTTCGCGTCTGGGTGAGGCTGAGGAGTTCCATGCCGTTGGCGGCGTAGTGATCGGTACCGCCGAATTTCCCCCACCCGTTGTCGAAGTTATCGGGATTAACCAGATCCAGTTCGCTTTTGCCGCCATCGGCATAGCGGACCGTTACGCGGGCATTCGCAATATGGCTCTGGATGGGGAAGGTGATCGCACTCAATAGCAGGTAGATTTTTCGCGCCGGCCCGTGGACCGGAATCTCGACCTGCCTCGGAAACTCGCTCCAGCGCGACAGCGCCACCAGGTTGTTGTCCTGTTGGCGCTGGGCGAACGGGATGCCATAGTGAGTCAGAAATACTCCGCGGTCATCGACCGAGGACCTCAAACGGCTGTCGTCGGGGATGCGGTTGCGGCCAGCGGATGGGATCAGATGGTCGATGGCATAGTCCCGGCAGACCGGGTAAGGGTACTCCGAGCTCCAGAAGTGATGGAGCAGCACGGTCGCAAACGAATCGTTATAAAACGAGTCAAGGGGTAACGTGCGCCAGCTCTCCTTCCGGTTTGGCGGAGCTTCGGGCCAGTAGAGCACCTCGGCCGACACCGGGCCCAGGCCGGGGAAACCCGAAAGATCGAGACGATTCCTGCCCAGCAGCAACCTGTCCGGGCTGCCTTCGGCGGTGAACTGCTGCTCCGCGCCTGCACGCAGGCGAACGTCAAGGGTGGTCCCGTTGCCCGCCCACAAACTGTGTGCTTTCGCGTCTATTTCCTGGGCTGTGTTGTTCCGCAGGCCGAAACGACACCGGCCGAAGGCAGCCTCCAGGCGTGGGTTGAGGACTTCAACCGCCGGCCGAATTTCCACGTTCACCGGCTCCCAGCTTGAAGCGTTCGCACCGCCCACTAGCGCAAACAACGTATGCCAGCCGACCGGCCCAATGATCGTGCCCGATGCCGATTCCGCGGATAACCTAGCTTGCCCAAGCACACCCTGGGGGTCCTTAAGCTCCCTCAGGGGCGAACCCTCAACGCGCACTGTCCAGACTTCTCCAGGCACTGCCACTGGCCGGAAATGTAACGTAGCGTTACGCGGCACAAAACGGATCAGGAGGCGGCTTCGGGTTCCCTCCGGCCCGGTCAAATCCACGAGGGACTGACCTAGCCCGGCTTCCACGCGCGCCCGCGCCGGTGAGCCCTCCAGAAGCACTTCCTTCAGGCCGGAATCGAAGAGGGGCACGCGGAAATGGATGCGCGCCGGACGAACCGTGTTGACATCAAGGCTGATCTCCGAATCAGTCTTGCGAAAGCGGTAGGCGACGTCAGGCGTGTTGATCGACGCAGTTCGCCACTGCTCCGGAAATCCCGGTGAAAGGTGAATGACGCTGCGTTGCAGTTCCGGGAGAATGCCGAAGAGACCCTCGACCACGGTGCGCGCGAACATGCTGATGCTGTCTGCAAACTCTTCGTTACTACGCTGCGCGCCGTTCACATACGCATGGCACGAAAGGCCGCCCGGCACCGCGCCCAGATACATCGAAGCATAAACGCCTTTGAGCAGTTCATAGGCCTTGTCGAACTGGCCCGCCCGGTAGTACGCGATCGCAAGGTTGAGTTCCTCGGCAAAGGCCAGCTCATAGGTGCTATGCGTGTAGAACTTGTTGTGATTGGGCGCCCAATTCGAACTCCACACCAGTCGTCCACCATTAGGAATTGCGGTTTCGCTTCGAAGATTGGTTTCCGTGAAGCGCAGCATTTCGTATGCTTGGAACTGGTCCGTAACGCCGAAGTCAATGGGGTGATAAATCGTGGGCAGCTCCGGCTCGGGGTGAACTCTCTTTGAGCCGATTCGATCAATGAACTCCGCGTAGTGGCCGCGGGAGCGGAGCCAGAGCTTCTCGTTCATCGCCTTCCGGATGCGTTCCGCTTCCTCGCGAAACGGCTTGGGATCCTTTCCCGCTGCCTCGGCTGCCTCGGCCGCGAGTTGGTATCCGCGGAACATGTAGGCGGACGCCTGTGTACAATCTCCCCCGCTGTACCAGTGCGAATCGCTGATCCAGGTGTTGAGGCAGCTCTCGTAAAGGGCGTTGTCG
Organism: Terriglobia bacterium; assembly: GCA_049522495.1. Lineage (GTDB taxonomy): Bacteria > Acidobacteriota > Terriglobia > UBA7540 > UBA7540 > Bog-366. The sequence continues at coordinate 42,749 of JBEKNU010000013.1, read as the reverse complement.
TCCGGATCCAGCCTGCGCTTCTCCCAGGAAAGTATGCCCTCGATCACCGGCAACAGCGAGGCCAGGAAGGCGCGGTCCCCCGTCCAGAGGTAGTGATAGTAGAGGTGGGCCAGGAAGACCTCGTTCATGTTGTAGAAGACCGCCTTCGAATCCAGCATGTCGGGAAGCGCGCCGCGCGCGTCGCCCTGCTGGATCTGCCGGGACGCGAAGGCAAGAATGCTGGAGCGGACGCGGTCGTGCCAGCCGAACGCCTCCGGACCTTCCCAGATGCGCCAGCCCAGATAGGGCATCATCCATGAAACTGCTCCGTGAACAAACGTCGGCGGTATCCAGGTGCCATCGCTGGCGATCACCATCGCTTCGACGGCAAGGTCAAGGTGCGGGTCCGGCGTCTGGACAACTACGCGCCGCGCGAGGTTCCGGTAGAACTCAACGGACTCGTCGAAGATCTTGGCGGGCTGCGCGGCCATTTGCTCCAATTTCTGAGTGCCGCCCATCGTGAAGAGCAGGTGCACGTTCGGTTGTGCTTGAGGCCACTCTCCAGCGAAGACCGCCACCGCCGTCGGAGATGGGAACGCGCGCTCCGCCGTCGCTGGGCCTTGCAAGACCTCCCGGACGTTCTTGGTTTCCAGCCGCCCCTCGAGGTCGCAGGTTCCCAGAATCTCTTTCCCTTTCATCGTGGGGGAGGTCAGGGAAAAACGATTTCCCCACACCTGCAACACGTTCTTGGTCGTGTCGCTCTCGTTCAAGTGCAGTTCCGGGACCGGCGGAGACCGAAAGCCGCTGCCCGCGCCGGAAGCACCGCCAAAAGCCCAGACGAGCCGAACAGCTTCTGACGGTTTGCTGATCCAACGCAACCGCACCGCGAATCCCTCGGCCATCGAGAGCGGTACTGCGGTAACTTCCAGCGATGCGCCCGGGATCATCGGATCTTGGACGATATGCCGGGTCAAGCCGGGTTGATACTCGAACCCGATGTCAGTTGCCTCGTGCAACCATTTCGCGCCGACGGGCGTCACCAGGCCCACATACAAAGTCCCGATTTTGCCCACATCCGTCGGCGCCCAGTAAGCGAAAGCCGGCCGGTCTCCGCTCAGCAGCATCGAGGGTTCGTGGGTGCCGAACAAAGGCCTGTTGAAGTATGCCGGGCCGTTATGGATGGCAAAGCCGCCGTTTCGGATGGCGTAAGTGTAGTTAACAGCCGGCGACGGACTTGTTAACGCGGTGTAGGGCGTGCTGTCTTTGGGTTTCGGCGCGGTTTGCGCCCGGGCAACCAATGCCGAACTTGTCACGATAATGATTGCGAGTAAAAGCTTGCGCACAGGTTTCCTCCTCGGTGAACTTTTGCCACGATACCAAAGGCGATGAATGTAAGAGATTCTTGCCGGAATAGACTCGAGGTTAGCGATTCTCATGATTCACTTCACATAGCGGGTAGGATTTTGGACTTTCACACGCCTTACAGGACGCTACCAAGCCGACACTGAGTTCCCAACCGCCTCGTGTCTACCGGCTGGAATGGCTGCCTCGATCACCCCCTTGGCCCCAAGTCCAAGCCTTGCTCCGGTCGGTGGATCCCTGTCAACCGCACATGTTACGCGATTACACCATCCTTTTCCTATATCAAATTGACCCACTACGCACAATTTCCGGCCAGCAACCTGGCCGGGTGTAAAGCGGCAGTCCGCCAGCTGACGGACCGGCCTCCGTAAAAATGAGCGTTGGGCTCAGCTCCAAATCTGCTTTGCAACTTGATGCATGGTTTTCACCGCTTCGTCCGGCAAGCGTCCGGTCCGGTCGGGTGCCAGATTGAGGAGGAGATTGGCGTGGTGAGTCATGCAGTTATTCTCCGCGGTGCAGCTCGGAGGGAGCGCTTCGCACACCCTCGAAGCAGGAGATACTAATAAGGCCCGAACGGCGCTCCAGTTCCAATTGTGAAATCCCTTTGGCAATTCGTAGTTCACGTAGTGGCTTGCCGATCTTCATATGGCATGTGTAACAGAACATTAAGACCGAAGACAAATTGGAGATTTACGATTCCAGGGGTGAGGGTCGCTGGGGCGGGCGTGAAGGGTTCGTTACGGCAGCGCGTTGGGTGGATTGATTTGCCGGGTCCATGCACGCATAGGCTTCCGCGATATCCTTATGCGCCGTCTGGCCGGTAACGTGGAGATACATGCCCAAGCTGACGGAGATTGGCAAGTCACCCACACGCTTGCTGCGGTCCCACTCGGACACCTTGCGATGCACGCGCTGGCGAAAAATTTCGCTCCCCTGGTCATCGGTTTCCGGAAGCAGGACGAGAAACTCATGCTCTCCGTACCGGACGACATAATCGGAGCGACGCGCGCAGGATTTCAAGGTGGCGGCAAGCTTCCCATCCGGTCACCATCAAGGCCGCTATGGCGCGGACTAAAATGGGCGATTCGTTCGCCGTAATAGTCCCGGTTAAGGTGCGGCCAGCAGCTACGGACCCCATGCCCTGGGTGTTCACTTTAATTCCTTTGGCGCGCTGGCTGCCTGTGGAGTCTTTTCGCCCAACCATTCCTCCATCCGTTGAACTCCATATGATTCGTCATAGTTCCGACCATAAATCTTGAACAGTGTGTTGGGGTTGCTGTGCCAAAGAAACTTGGACGCAGTAAGAAAGTCGGCGGGGTGTTCGTTCAGCCACTTCACGGTAACGATGTCACGAAATAGGTGTGGATTGACTCTACGTCCCACAAAACGAAGCGTAAGATTAGAAACTAGGTAGCCCATGCTCTGGATTGTCAGCGGGTTCCCTTCTGAGTTGAGTAACATAGTTCCGGGATCATTTCCTCTGACCAGTACTGGTCTGTAATCCCTAATGTATTCCTCAAGCAGAGGAACCAAATGGCGCGGCAAGAGGGAATGCACTTCTCTGCCCGTCTTCGTTTCTTCTTCTCGGAAATAAAATTGCCAGAACTGCTCCTGGGGATTGCTTTGCAAGAGCTGCTTTACCCAGGCGGGTTTCGCGAATGTGGTCAGGGGCGAGATTTCTCTCTTAAAGAGGTTGCCACCTTGTTCATATGGCAAGAGCTTACACTCACGCAGGTTCCTTTGTCTCCAAGGGAGGATGATCAGCCAGGTGATAATGAGTTGATTCCGAACCGCCAGAGCGTAATTTCGAGGGTCCGCTTTATAGCGTTTGTCTGCCTCGTCACGAATCTTCTTGGGGACAAGTGCCAGCTCGCTCCTATCGACCCACTTGCGATCTTTGGTTTCTTTTGTAAATCTGTAAGATTCCCTCGGTAGATCCGCGATGAGCTCAGGCATCCAACTGAAATCTGTGCCTCGAAGAGGGGGGTATTTTCTCAACGCCGCGTAGAGGACGCCACAGACGGCGGCAAAAGGTCCGGTCCTTACGTGCCTGTGGTTGACGCTCCATTCCATGTAGCTCGCGAAACGATCTTTATTAATAAGCTCTTCTAGGCACGATGCAGTTTCATTTCTTACAACGGAAACAAAACCCGCGATTCTGCATATGAAATATTCGAGATGCTTCGCTGATATTGCGCGGAGTGGGCTGCTGCCGCGGCCGAACGATAAAGGCTCCACCTTCCATTTGAGGAGAGCTCTGACTTGGGTTCGTAAGGGCTCAGGAAAATTTGACAGTGGTATGCCATACGTTCCGTTGGGGCGTAATGAGAGGTTGGGAAAGTACGCCTGAAGACCTAGGCGGAAGATGCGATTGCGAAAGCAACCTTTGAGTTCGCTAGCATACCGGAAGGTGCGCCCTTGTGCGATCGCAAACTGTACCCATTCGTCCAGATCAGAGTCGGTGAGATTTGACGGATTTTTACCTTTGCTTGCAGCATAAAACGCGATAGTGCGGTAGTTCTTGTCCTTGGGCAGACGTTCTATAATCCTCTCCCATTCCCGAGGCAGCGCCGGGGACATCCGCACCCACCCCAGCTTTTCTGCAGCCCGGAGAAGTATTCTCCGATAATTCATATAAGACCGAACCGAATTGCGCTTGTACCCTCGGCTTCTCAGGTGAGCTTCGAGGGCCGGCCCCAGCACGGACAGTTCATCGATAGATATTTCTTCAAGCGGCCGATCCGTGAGCGCAGAGACCAGAGCTAAAGTACTCCCCAGCATGTTGACCGTATGATCTTCGCCAGTCTGCACCGCTTTGATAGCTTCGAGCAGATCACGCAAAGATCTGGGAGTAGGAGGGGATATACGGTTACCTTCTGAGGAATCGCGAAGATTCCATTCAATTTGTGTGCCAATTTCCATGTTATTCTCCCTTTATATTAATTTTTCGGTTATTGATATCCTCGATGTTGATACTGATTTTTCGTATAAAACACCACACAGCTCGGCTGTAGCACGATGAAGACGGAAGCTTCGTGAGGCTTTACGACACTTCGCGCAATATAGACCGGGCATCGCTACGATTCCTCTTGTTCATTTGCGCCGTTCTTTTTTCTAAGGCTTCCCTGGAGAAAGGCCTCCAAGTCTTGCGAAAGGAACCTGCCTCTTCCCGGTAGATCACGCGGCACCAACTTTCCGTCTTTTATCCAGTCCTGGATCGTGCGCACTGATACATGCTTTCCCGGCAAGCGTGTGGGAAAAAGTTGCGCTGTGTCGAGCAGACTCCAGATACCTTTCATAATCAGACCCTGTTGCGCAACCAGGGCTTCCAAACGCGGGTAACGGATTGTCTTCATTTCTTCGTTCATGAGGTCTCCTTTTCCGTGCGAAGCATAACAAGCAGAGACCGCCTTCAGCCTGGCGCTGAGTTTGATGCTGGACGTCCAGGTCGACTGTGGTATACGTCATGCTATGTGAACGGCTAAGGCTGTCTTCGCTTCGTCGGTCCATTGTTGTCTATGGCGTCTTTCCGTGATACGAACTCGTGCCGGGCAAACCTCTCCCGTCGGCACTTGCAGGTCAATTCCGCCGGGAGATGCGCGATGAAGGCCAACCCCGCCGCGCTTGGATTAATCCCGCACAATTCCCGCAGAATTCGTCGAATCCTGCGGATTCCCGCAGTTTTCCCGCAAAGCTAAGTTGACTAAGTTCTTTATTTACAGTGGGGATGCTTGCAAGTTGTTGGTTGGAACTACCTTGACACGGTAGAGGTCTGGGGTTCGAGTCCCCACGGGCCTACCAGATCTTCCAACAACTTGCCGCTTTTGATCGTTTCAAACATCCCGCACAATTCCCGCAAATCCCGCGTCCGGCGACCAGTACGTACCCTTGGGTAGCAGTTTTTTCTGAAGCCGCTTCACTGCTTTCACTCGTTTCCTCTCTGTGATGATCGTGTACTCCCGGGTCATGTCGAGACGCGAGTGGCCGGCTTGCACCTGTGCGTCAACCGGGCTCGCACCTTCCTCCTGGATTCGCGTGATGTTTTGGCGGCGAAATGAGTGCCAGCCAAAACCGAGGAAGTAGAACCCCAACCGTTCGGCTGCAGGACGAATGTACTTCTTGAGAATTTCACGATCATCGAATGGCTCCCCGTTCTCCGAGAAAACGTAATCCTCCGGCTTGGCATCCACCGGCTTGAAGCAACGAAACACTTCAACAAGTATGCCAAGGGGAAGACACCGTTCCGACGGATCGGTTTTCGGCACATCGGTGTCGCCGCGAAAGTAGCGCTCGTTCACCATTATCCAACCCCGGACAAGGTCTACGGCACGCCACTTCAATCCAAGCACCTCTGATACGCGCAGTCCAGTTGAGACTGCCGTCATTACCATCAACTGGATCAGCGCTGGGAGTATCGCAAGAAGCTGCCGAAATTCACCGTCAGCCAGGATTCGGCGCTCTCTCTTCCAATGTTTCCGTCCCAGCTTTGTTCTAAACACCGGATTCGGAACGGTTTTGTCCCAGTATCCCCAGTCGGCTGCTTTCGTGAAGATGCCGGACAAAATGTTCTTGAAATCGCTGACCGTCCACCATCCAAGTCCCTCTTCATCCTTGGCGTTCAGGAATCTTTGGATGCTTTCTGTGTCAACGTCCGAGAGTCTTCTGCCGGAGAAGTACGGGAGGATGTGGTTGTTCAGGTGGCACCCGTACTTGTCCCTTGTCGATGACGCGAGGGTTCCTGACACCGTCACAACACATGAAGCACGCCGCTGCGGAGCTGACGGAAGATGCAATTCTCTCCCATACCCGGAACGGGCCATCGTTGTTCTATCAAAGTTATAGCGCATCCGATCTGAAGAATACCTTCTGGTCTTGGTTCCTGTGTTTTTTTGGCATTGTGAATTCACGTCATCTATACTACGCGTTCGTTACTCCGAACACAGCAGATTACAACCGCTCCCGCGCCAATCTCTGGCGCAAATTCCTAGCAGAGCCTCATTTAAGAATTGCGTTCGACGCGATGCGGCCGATCGGTGCATGCCATGGGGCTTCTACTAGCTATGTGTGCTTCGATATTCATATCGACGGCAAGATTGTTCACTGCTACCCAATCACTTCTGATGAAGCGGCCCGGATCATGGGCAAAGATGATATCGAGCGCATAGATGCTCTAAACCATTAACTGACAGTGCGGCCTACGCCGCCGCGTCGTGGCGGGCAACCTCCAGGCCACAAGAACGACATGGCGACTTACCAGCCAAGTGACCTAGGTCGTAGCGCGCACCTTGAACTGCAGGTCCGTGATTGCTTTACGCCGTGAATGGGTCGCAAAGCGCCAGCGTCCATACGCTTTATAGAAACTCCCCGCCCGGTATGATAATCTCTCCGTTAACATCTGCGGCTATCCGATCCGCTGCACTTGTTCATTGGCCTCCCGGGGGGCGCTATGACGTATATCGACAACAACACACTTTTGCTCTTGGTAATCGTCATCTTCGCTTTGGTTATAATCGCCGCGTTTCAGGTCTTCCGAAAGCGCGCCAAGGTCAAGATGCAGGGTCCGCTCGGGACTAGTCTTGAATTGGATGGTTCCAATGAACCATCTGCGCCCGGGGCAGCCGTAAAGGTGATGGACGCGACGAGCCGCGCCGGCAGCCTCACCGCAAAGGACGAGACGGGGCGCGGGGTCGAGGTCGAGGGTGACATCACGGCCAGCAGCACTCCCGAAAAGCCCGACCCAAAAGTTTAGCCCCCGGCGGCGCCGGGGGCGTGCCCGCTCCGGCCACGATTTTTGTTCAGGACAGCCGCGTCGGCCGCGACTTGGTTGCCGTTGCCGGGGACTATGTTGTCCAGGCAACTCCGCCGACCATTTCCTCCTTGCACCAACTTCCTCCTCCCCCGCGCGACTTCACAGGGCGGGAGGCGGAAATCGGGGAGCTCCTTGGCGCCGTGGAAAAGCGCGGGTTTAGCATATCCGGGTTGCAAGGAATGGGCGGAATCGGCAAAACCGCGCTGGCCCTCGTGCTCGCCGAGCGGCTCTCCTCGCAATATTCCAGCGCCCAAATTTATCTTGATCTGAAGGGTACAAGCCCCGAGCCGCTCAGCGTCGCTGACGCTATGGCTCATGTCATCCGCGCTTATCGGCCGAATCTGAGGGCGCCCGAGGACGAGTCGGAACTGAGAGGGCTGTATCAGTCCCTCTTGCACGGCCAGCGGGTCATCCTGCTGATGGACAACGCTAAGGATGCAGCTCAGGTGGAGCCACTGATCCCGGGTGCTTACTGCATTCTGCTAGTCACCTCACGGCAGCACTTCACGTTGCCAGGGTTCTACGCGAAAAATCTGGAAGTGCTGTCGCCCGCCGAGGCCCATAATCTGCTGCTCGCCATCGCTTGCGGCCCGGACGCGGTAGAGACAGTGTCCCCAGCGCTGACCCCCGCTGCTGAGTCGGCCCGGTCCGGCAGAGCGCGCGACGTCGCCGCCCACGCCGGCGAAATTGCCAAACTCTGCGGGTATCTCCCGCTGGCACTGCGCGCCGCCGCAAGCGCGTTGGCCGAAACCCCCGATCTGAGCCCCACGGACTATGTTCAACGGCTAGCGGACACCCGCAAGCGCCTAGAACTTCGTGATCCCGGAAAAGACCAGACCGTTGAAGCCTCTCTGGCCTTGAGCTACGACCTGCTCAGTTCTGACCTCCAGCCCCAATTCAGCTCCCTTGCCGTGTTTCCCGAGACGTTTGACGTGGCGGCCGCCACAGCGATGTGGGGAATCGACCGTGAACTGACGCAGGAGGCCCTCAGCACGCTCGGAAGGTACAGCCTTGTGGAATGGAATCCCTTGAGCACCCGCTACCGCCTCCACGATATGGCGCGACTGTTTGCTGACTCGCGCATGACCGATGATGAGCGCGATCAATTCCGCGGGCGACATGCTAACCACTACGTGAAGGTTGCCGCGACCGGGAGTCGGCTTTATGTCCAGGGCGGCGAGGGAGTGCTGGGGGGGCTGGGCTTGTTCGACCGGGAGTGGAGCAATATCCAAGCTGGGCAAACCTGGGCCGCCGAGCGGGCCCCAAACGATGACTCCGCGGCCCGGCTGACAAGCGATTACGCCGACGCCGCTGTTCATTGCCTGGATCTTCGCCAGCATCCCCGTGAACTTACAATCTGGCTCGAAGCTGCCCTCGCTGCGGCGCGCCGACTGAAGGACCGAGCGGTCGAGGGATCGCATCTGGGCAACCTAGGTATAGCCCTCGCGAATTTGGGCGAACCACGCCGGGCCATCGAGTGCTTGGAGCAGGAACTTGCCATCGCCCGCGAGACTGGCAACCGAAGTGGAGAAGGCCACGCCCTGGGCCATCTCGGGAACGCCTACGCGGCCTTGAGTGAGTTCCGCCGCGCCATTGAGTATTTCGAGCAGCGCCGTGCCATCGCCCTCGAGATTGGCGACAGGCGGGGAGAAGGCTACGCCGTGGGCAACCTCGGCAATGTCTACATGTCTCTTGGCAACGCCCGCCAAGCCATTGAGCGTTACGAGCAGCACCTGGTCATTACCCGCGATACCGGTGACCGGAGGGCAGAAGGAAGCACGTTGGCCAACCTGGGGTTGGCCTACGCAGGCTTGGGCGAACCTCGTCGCGCGATCGAGTACTACGAAAAAGCGCTAGCAATTGCGCGCGAGATCGGCGACCGGAGAGCAGAAGGAAGCACCCATGGCAACTTGGGCCGGGCCTACGAGGACTTGGGCGATCCCCGTCGCGCCATGGAGTGCTACATGCGGCGCATCGCCATCGCGCTCGAACTTGGCGACCGGAGGGGAGAAGCAAATGCCCTCGGTAACCTGGGATTGGCCCTCTCGGCTTCGGGGGAACCTCGCCGCAGTATCGAGTACCACGAAAAGGCGTTAGTCATTGATCGCGAGATTGGCGACAGGAAGGGAGAAGGAAACTCCTTGGGCAACTTGGGCTATACCTACGCGGCTTTGGGGGAGCCTCGCCTCGCGGTCGAGTATTATGAAAAGGCCCTAAGCATTGAACGTGAGATCGGCGACAGACGGGGTGAGGGAAACTCCTTGGGCAATTTGGGGAATATTCACATGGCTTTGGGCGAGCCCCGCCGCGCCATCGAGTGTTACGAAAAAGCTCTAGCCATCGAACGTGGGATCGGCGACAGACGGGGAGAAGGAAATACACTTTGGAATATGAGCTTGGCATTTGACAGACTGGGCGACCGCACCCGGGCCATTGCCCAAGCCGAAGCCGCCCTAAATGTCCGCGAAGCCATCGAAGACCTGAACGCCGCCAAGGTGCGCGCCCAACTCGCCAAATGGCGTGGGACAGGGACGTAGGCGGGCTCACGATTAAATGCTAGGGCCCCAGCAGAGCGTTTGGTTCAGATGGTGTCACCAGCATCGCCAGGCCAACCGAAGTGAGGACGAAGCACCAGTGCCGCGGACCGTTAGGCCAGCGCGTCATTCAAAAACAAAGACGCTGAACTAAAGGTCAGTGCCTATCCATTCGCGAGAGATAATAAACCCCATGAGGACACCCGATATAAGTCTGAAGACCGCCAACCGAATTCGACGAAGGCTCGTGAGAATTGTGGATGGCTGCGAAATCTATCCGAGAAGAAACACTCATTTGGACTCCGTGTCGCTGGCGATGTTCGCTCGAATGGCGGAACTCCATAAGGGGATCTGCCTCCTGGCGCAAAAGAGGCGCCGGAGAGATGGGGCAATACTCGCGCGGACATTGTGTGAGGCTGTGATAACTTACAGCTGGCTGACAAATAGCCCGGCGGAGGACAGGGTCGATCGTTATGTGAAATATTGGGGGAAGGTCCGCCAGATCAATATGGATCGCATTCCCAAGTATTTTGGCTACATCTACAAGCCAACTGACCCTGGTGAAATCCGTCTTATTAATGAGGCAAAAGTGCTATTCCGCCAAAACCAATGGAACGAAAAGAATATTTCTGCTATGGCCCTAGAACACATTGAAGGCGAGACCAACCCAGATGGAACGCGCGCGAACCTCTCTGCGCAGTACGAATTATTCTATTTTTGGCTTTGTCTTACTGCCCATCCAACAGTTATGGCGATTGAGTGCTTTTGGCCAACGCCAGAACAGCATTTCTCGTCAACAATGCAGCCTCAGCCTAATGGGAGTATCCCTGAGAGTTATCTCCTCTTTCTGTCCACGATTTGGCTCTTCCAAATCACAATGCGAGTCAACAAGACCCTGAAATTGCGCAAGGATGTTGATCTCGAGGCGATTTTTGAAGAGCTCAAAAAGTAAGACGGCTGGCGGGCTGCCGCAGAGTGGAACTTTGCGCTTTTGGCATAACAGGAATGACAATCGGAAGGGTCAGCGACGTGAATCGCAGATCTGTGCTAGCTCTGCCCCAGCCAGCCGCGATTGATGCCACGATCCCTAATTGGCCATTTAACCGGGGATTTTCCTTGAGTGAGTAAGAAGGCAGCCGCCTGTGACGAAAATAAGGATCCCGCCAGAGGCTTTCGTCGTAAATCACCTTTTCGAGGACTCTGAGTTCTTCCTGGAAGAAGCAAAGAAATTTCAGGGCGAGGACCCGCATGTGACCAGAAGGTACGTGCGCGCCTCAATAATTACGGCGTTTGCAGCACTCGAAGCATTTTTGAACACGATGCTCTATCTGCTCGACGAGGGTGCCGATTTGGATCTTTCCGAGAGAGCCTTTATCCAAGAAAAACGCGTCGAACTGACAGAGGATGGGTACTTCGACATGAAGGGGCAGAGGTATCCATCGCTCGAAGAGAAGATCCGGTTCATGTATTGGCACCGAGAAGGCATTCGCCTCCCGAAGGGTAACGCTGCCTGGCAGTCCTTTGTTGATGCGAAAAGGCTGCGAGACGAGATTGTTCATCCCAAACCTCCCGCTGTTGCTTACTCCAAGATAACGGTCGCCGCTGCAGAGTCGTGCTTCAAAGCATCACGGAAAATGGCAGCGACGCTTGGCTGGTATGCCGTGTGATAGCTCGTCACCACGCTCAATGCCGTCCTGACCGTTGGGCTTCCATCTTGACCAACGCGAAGTGTTCGTTCTCGCGGGAAGATCCCACGGCCAAAATGGCAAAGGCCGTGGCCACCATCTTGACTACACTATTCCACTTTGCCGGTAAACGGCCTATGCGCGGATGTGGCGCCCGGTGGTTCAGCGCCCCCCATCTTCTCGATGTTGGGTACAGTGGAGACCAGGGGCGCGATGGCCTTCACCACATGCTGCTTCGTGGCGTTCGCGTCCAGGCTATTTGCCACCTGCTTATCGAGCCTCTTCCGCTCGTTCACGATCAGCTCCTTTAGGAGGAGATCGTTAACGTGGTCGTCGCGGGTAGCCGTCAACTGAGGGCAGTGCATTGTGGCCGGCTGGATTCGGGCGTGGAAGGGCGTGTATCGTTCCGAATCCGGGCGAGTTCCCTCTCAGTAAGGCTTCCAAGTGCACCCGTCCAGGATTTCGGATTGCCCCTGTGGATCATCGCTGGACCTCCCCCGAGAGTAGAACAAACCACGGGTATGAGCTGGGAGTTCTGGCGGCCTGTGTGCCCTTCGACCGCGCCTTAATCCCGGCCGATGCGTATCGGTCAAAATCTCTCCGTGGGAACGTAGCTTAACATGTTCGCCTTTCATTCGCCAGGCGACTTCGCGCAGCCTTCAATCCATCAGGCCCGTCGACCTCACATTTCCATTTCCAAAGGACCCTATGGCGCAAGTCCACTCCTCTTGAGCATCCCCAGGGGTTAAAAACATTGCTTCACCTTTGACCGATGGCACGTCACTTTGCGGATTGATGGCTGGTCAGAATCCTAGCTTGGGGGTGACCGCATCCTCCACCCCAAACACGTGCTGACTTGCTGCCCGTGAAGCTGGCGAACTGAAACGGACTTGCAAGCAAAGCGTGTGGCAGGGTAAAAGAGGTGAGCCCGGACGGCCCCCCCTTTGGCCGGTTTTGACCCGATTATCCATGGCCGGTTTTGAGGTGATCACCGAGGAGAGGAAACATCGTGCCACCACTTTTCCACGACCCAACCAGGCTCCGGGATTTTGCGTTTCGGGTCATAAGGAACATCTATGGGCTTCCCGATACCACTGAACAGAACCTCGACAGCATTATCCGCAGAGTGCAAACGATCCACGCCGGACTGAACCCGGAGAAGGAATTCTTTTCCTTGGTTTGGTGGCTGGGTTGCTGCAATGGGATTTACGCCATCGAGGACGTTCCACCACCGGTCCAAGGGTCTGATGGCGACTTGCGACCGTCCGACTTCCTGGCAGTGTGTCATTACAAAGGAAAAAACTTACCTGTTCTAATCGAGGTAAAGACGGACAAAAATGACGAGCTAGTGTGGTCAGAGGCTTACCTGGGTCCGCGACGTCGACTTGCCCAACTTCTCCAATTGCCCTTCCTGATCGCTTGGAAGCGCAATGGGATTTGGGCACTGACCGACACGGAGCTGTTTCAGAAACGCGTTACTGCGTACCATCTGCACTATGAAATTGCTCTCCAAGAAAACCTGATGAGCCTTCTGTTCGGTGATGTCACGGTCGTCCTGATGGAGGATTTCCAGTTTTTCGCTGAAGCGCGGGTACACGAGCCACTTCCCGCAGAAGGATTGGTACCCCCAGGAGAATATACCTTCAAAATCTTGGAGGCGGGGTTCAGTGTCGGCGGAAAGAAGGTTGGACGCCTGCCAAGCGAACAGGTTTGGTTGTTCATGGCATCCCCGGCGGACAACGACGTCGAACGCATTGGCCCAGACTCCGTTCGCATAATTCTCCACCCCGCTGCGGAAAGTGCGTTCCCACTTTTTCATGTTTTGCTCGCGCAGGTTGCTTGGCCCAAACCGGACGGAAGTGAGACGGATTGGAACACAGAGATAGTAAAGGGACCGTTCCCGTCTACCGGATCGCGCTTTCGTGAGGCCCTTCAAGAAGGCCTGGGGCTGGGAACGGTTCGATACGTTCTTGAGCAAGTGCCCCAAACGATTCCTCAATTTCTGGCGACTCTGGCATAAGTGCAATCGGCCAACGCGCCTTGCGGGCGCAGGACAGATCGTTTCGAGCGAACCTAACGCCTCGCGGCGTGCAAATGCGCTGGCGTTTGACGCGGATCAGGCCTTGGATCCGGGCAGCCAGAACTGGCGGGAAGCCTTGGCGGACGCTACCCACGGCATCGGCTTCGACGCCGTCATCGATGCGGTCGGCTCCGCGGAAACGTTCGAACACGCAATTGCGATGGCAGCCCGGGGTGGTCCGGTCCTGGTCTTTGGGGTGGCTCCCATACAGACAACGGCCAGTGTTCGGCCTTATGACCTTTTCCAACGCGAGCTCAAAGTGGTTGGGTCGTTTGTCAATCCTTACACCCATGAGCGTGCCGTAAGCATTCTCCCTCAGATCGGTTTGGAAAAGCTCCGGTTCGATGCCTATTCACTGGCGGATTTCCGAAAAGCCTTTAAAGCGCCGGCGACTACCATGGTCGCCGCGAAGGTCGAGATTTTGCCCCAACAGCAGAAACGTCAATTCGTCTTGGGTGATTAGGTGCATTGCGTCCCCGAACGTTTACGGCGCAGCACCGCCACCGGGTACATGATCACGAACGGCAGCGCCATTTCCAAGAAGCCCGCGTAGTGATTCACGGGCGCCACGACCGACCAGCGGCGGTCCTGCAAGCGCCACGGCGCGCTTCAGCAGAAACTGCCAGTTTTCGGCCACGATCGTGGACACCTTTCAAGGGGTGCGAAACCGCTTTAAGTAACTGACACTGGGGTGTAAACTGCACGCGCTCGACCTACTGGAGGCCCCTGGACGCGCTGGACACGCTGCTTGCTGGACGCCCCGGAGGTTCTAGAGATCAATCTAATCCCGGTTGGGTGACCTATATAGTGGCTATCCATTTGATTCAGGTGACCACAACAGGTAGTGTAGCGGGGCCGTGGACAAATACCCGCGCACCCATGATGGAGTTCGAAACTGAGTTCAAAACGGAGAAGGCTTGCCGGGAATACTTGTTTCGCCTGCGGTAGCCGCAGGGGTTTCACTGTCTCGGTGCGCACAGACGAAAACCTGGCCGCCGCGCTCGCAATATGCCGATTGCGCTTATCAACCCTCGTTGACGGGGGGAACGATCTTCCAGGAGACGCGCACCCCGCTGACGGTTTGATTCCAGGCCTTGTGGTGGGTGACAATTCAGAAGAACGGGGCCTCCTCCAAGGGAGAAAGGATGGCGTACTCAAAAGAAGGAAATTAACTCTGTCCAAGACGGCGATTGGGGCTGTTTTGGACAGCAGTGAAAGGATGCCGCCCGCTGCGCGGGCTGATTTACGGGACGAACTTGTGCTACACAACGCTAATTCACGAATCAGCAAAGAGGATTCTTTATGGAATCCAACAGTCGAGTCGGTAGACGATCCTTTTTAGCAACAATGGCTGGTACGGGTGCTGCCGCCATGGCCGGTGCGGAACTGTACGACGTCCGCCACTTTGGTGTGCGCGGAGGGCGCGAGGCGCCGGAGACGGCGCGCTTCCAGGCGGCGCTGGACGCCTGCGCGCATGCTGGCGGCGGACTGGTGTACCTGCCGCCCGGGGAATATCTCAGCGGCGGGTTGCTTCTCCCCAGCCGCGTAGGTCTTTACCTCGAAACCGGTGCCACTTTGTACGCGAGTACGCGCCAGCAGGATTACCCCGAAGCTCAGCCGCACATGATTACAGCACACAAAGCAGAGAATATCTCCATCCTTGGTCCGGGCGCCCTGCACGGCCAGGGAACGAAGGACTTGGGACGTCGGCCGGGGTTTGCCGACGAGCCCCGCCCCAAGTTCCGCACCGGCGTTATGTTGCTGGATGAGTGCCGCCAAGTCATCCTGCGAGATTTCACCATTCTGTACAGTGACGCGTGGGCATGCCACCTACGCACCTGTCAGAAGGTGGTCGTGGACGGCGTCACCATTCTGAACAACTACTTTCGCACCAACAGCGATGGCATCGACCCCGACTCCTGCCGCGACGTGCGGATCTCCAATTGTCATATCACCGCGGGAGATGATTGCATCTGCCTGAAGACCCACGACGGCATTCCCTGCGAAGACGTTGTCGTGACCAACTGCACCACGGAAAGTATCGCCACCGCCATTAAGCTCGGCACCGCCTCTGATGGCGACTACCGGAACATCACCATTTCCAACTGCACGGTGAGGAACTCAACGGTAGGGGTGGGCCTTTTCATGAAGGATGGCGGAACCATCGAATCGGTCGTGGTTTCTGGCCTGGCAATCGAGAATTTGCGCGATCCCAAGCTCGTGACTCCCGAGGGCTTGCGCAACATGAGCTACCCCCTATTCGTGGATATCGAAAAGCGTACCGATGCGTCGCGGATCGGCGCGATTCGCAATGTGATCTTCAACAATATCGAGATCCGCAGCAACAATGGCATTCTGATGCAGGGGATGCTTGAAAGCCCGCTGGAAAACCTGGTGCTTCAGAATATCGCACTGCGCGTTGCTCAACCGTATGACTACAGCCGGCGCGCCAAGCACGCCGGCGGCACCATCAACCCGCACGACGACCGCATCACCCTGTATGCCCGCCAGCCGTCCTATTGCACGATAGCGAACGTGCGCAACCTGACCGTCGAGAACCTGCACGTCGATGCCGGTCCGGACGTTCTACAAGCG
This sequence comes from Terriglobia bacterium, assembly GCA_049522495.1. Lineage (GTDB taxonomy): Bacteria > Acidobacteriota > Terriglobia > UBA7540 > UBA7540 > Bog-366. The sequence continues at coordinate 26,705 of JBEKNU010000013.1, read as the reverse complement.
TGCCCCCGCAGCGTTCTGAGCGTCTTCAATGGCGAGCGCGCCATTCTGAAGTCGATAACTCGAACCCCGGCCGGAGACTTTGGACCGGTAGTGGATTTGCACCGGGTGCGTCCCACTCTGATTACTGGCTGTCTCGCAGGAAGCGGAACGGGTACCTTCTTGCGGACCGAAGGCATGTCGGTTGAGGACGTGGCGCTCGAGGCCAACCATCTGCGCGGTGCGAAGAAAGCCTGGGAACAGGCGTAGCGCAGCGCGGCGGCGCCGCAACCAAACGGGGCCGAGAGTGACGAGTGATAAGTGACGAGTAAGAGAATCTTCAATTCCCTTCTCCCCTCGAGGCCGTCTCAGAACTCAGCCTCTCAGGCGCGAGCTGGGCGCGGTAAGGAGCGAGAGCAGGTCGCGCAGGAAGCGTAGCCAGCGCCGACGTTGGCCCGCAGCGGCCAGTGGTTGGAAGGATGCCGCGGTGCGTTGTAGCCTGGAATTTTCCCTCCCTGCGCGGCGGCCCGTCGCTCACTGTTGGTACGGCTTCTTCAGGTTGTGCGCGGTGCACAGCAGCGCCCAGGGTGCGCACCTTGTCAAGGCCGCGCACCGTCCAGCGGCGAGACCCCATGTCTTGTTCGACGCTGGCGAACACTGGTTCAGTGAGGGCGCTGCGACGTCGCATGAGCGCCTTCTTTACGGGATCCTGGCGTTCGGCCGGTTGCGGCAGCAGCGCGCCATATTGCGGGCATTTCGATCCGCCGTCCGTCGGCGTTTACTGCACAGCGCCCGCATTGGGCATTGTTCATAGTCTTGACAGCGGTAACGACGCACTTCCCGCTGCCTGCCTTTGTTCACCACGCCCTCGAAGCGCAGCCGCTCGCCTTGCGGACAGAGCACTTCGTCCCCTGCCTCGTGATACGTAAATTTCGTGATGTGATACGCGTCCTGCTTCGGCCCACCCGTCTCGACTCTCGCCGCCACCAGCGGCGCTTGCCTCCGCTCCTCCGCCTCTTGCAACTGCTCCCCGGAAACGTAGCCCCCGTCCGCCACTGTCGTCTGCGCCACCCCGCCGAGGTTCGCCTCTACTTCCTCCAGCATGGGGACCAGCCTCTGCCTTCCAACCCTGAGAGAGGTTCTGCCACAGATTGTCTGAGGGTTTCAGCCATATTGTGCGAAAAATCGGAACGATTGTTATAGAAAGCGGCCTCAGCAAAGCGTACAGTCAACCTGATTATGCGTGGTGTATACAGACTTATTACGCGTCGGATCTTGGGTCAAATCAAGGAGGAAAAACGCTGCGCAAGGGAGGGAGAATTCATGAGGAAACAAGCGGTGTCTCCGTGGTGGGTCGTCATCGTAGCTTTGAACCTTGCCGTCCCGTCGCTAAGTTATGGGCAGGCTGTGGCTGGCGCTCAAATCCACGGAACTATCAACGATCCGAGCGGTGGGGCTGTGCCCAATGCGCAAGTAACGGTCACTCAGGTGAGCATGGGCTTGGTTCGCACCACTAGAAGCGATAATACGGGGTTGTATCTACTGACTGACCTTCCAGTCGGGCCTTACGAGTTGGAGGTCAGCGCGAGCGGGTTTAGGAAATATGTCCAATCGGGAATCATATTTCGAGTCGGTGATATATAGGGATGACAGCACGGTGTCAGGAAAGGTGGGTCAGGAAAAAGGTGTCATCAGAAAAAAGGTGTCAACTGCTCACTGCTCACGCAGCTGCTCACGCAGCTTTGACAAAGATACTGACCTATGCTATACGAGCGCACCAGGCCTATTGGCTGGGTCGATTATTATAGGAATCACCTTAGAAAAGAGTCGCTTTGGGTAGCATCGTTCCTATCGCTAAAATAAACGGACGACGATGGCCAAAATAAGGGATGGGCGCAGGCATAATGTTAGCAATTGCGGTATTCATGCTCAGTCCGGGCGATGCACCGCTCTACTGCCAAGCGCCGGCCAGCGCGCAGTTTGTGGGCCTCGGGGACCGCACGCCAGCAGTGCCCATTGCAGGGTAACAGGGGACTTATGAGAGAGCATTCAATTTATGCAAAGAAAATTGATCGTCGCCGTTTTATACGCCGAGGCGTGAAGGCGGCCGTCGGCGCCGCCTTTGCAACAAGCGCACTGTCTCACAGTTCGAATCTTGGAGCGAGAGATCGTGTGTCAGTCCGTGCCCTTCGTCCAAAGACGCGCCTCGTGGTCATGACCGACATCAGTACTCTGACCGCAGACCAGGGAGAGCCGGACGACACGCAATCATTGGTTCGCCTGCTGCATTACAGTAATGACTTCGATATCGAGGGGCTGATCGCCACGCACACCAGCGCCAAAGTGCCGCGCAGCGTGAACCCACAATTCATACGGGCGATTCTCGACGAGTATGGCAAGGTGCAAGAAAACCTTGCGCTGCACGATCCGCGCTATCCCTCGGCTGCGTCCCTCAAGGCATTGGTGAAGGCCGGCAGTACCAACAGGAGTGCGGTCGGTGAGGGTCACGATACCGAGGCGTCAGATTGGATCATCAAAGTTGTAGACCGACCAGACCCGCGTCCGGTTTGGTTCAGCATTTGGGGCGGAGCCCGCGAACTCGCGCAGGCACTTTGGAAGGTGGACCAGACCCGCCTATCGGCCGAGCGCAACGAGTTCGAATCCAGAATCCGCGTTTATGCCACGTACGATCAAGACGGTACCGGTAAATGGATTGCAGAGCACCACCCGTCGATCTTCTACATCACGGGTTGTGACACGGTCCGCGGCATGTACCGCGATGGTGATACGACCCTGACCGGGCCGGAGTGGGTGGAACAGCATGTGCGTCAGGGGCACGGCGCGCTAGGCGCGGCATACCCGAACTACCACGGTGGTGATCCGTGGGGTCGCGTGTACGGAATGAAGGAAGGGGATACACCGGCTTTCTTGTACCTGATCCCAAACGGCCTCGGCAGCCCCGAACGTCCGGAACTGGGAAGCTGGGGCGGACGGTTTGAAGGGCCGGGCCCGCGCTATCACGGCGCCAAGGATACCTGGAACGGTGAGGCGAGCGAGCGAGCGACGGTGTTCCGCTGGCGTGAGGCCTATCAGAATTCGTTCGCCACGAGGCTGGATTGGTGTGTGCGCAAGCCACAAGACGCGAATCACGAACCGGTGGGGAAAATCGCGGGTGAGGTCGAGCGCACAACAGTATTGGGCGCGCGGATGGAGTTGGACGGCTCGCCATCGCACGATCCCGACGGCGACAAGCTTTCGTATCAGTGGCAAATCTACCCGGTCGGAGCGGGCAAGCTTGAGCCGGAAGCGGATCCGAAGCGGGCCATCTTCACAGCGCGGGAACCAGGTGTGACCTATATCCTGCTGGCCGTCAAGGACAGCGGCAATCCCCCGCTCTCAGCCTACAGCCGGGTCACGATACACGTACAGCCTGGGCCCGTCTGATGTCTGATGCCCGGTCGTACTATCCTGCGGATCCGGGGTTCCAGAAGACCGGCACCAAGATTAGCCCACAAACCATTGAAATCCTCCGATCCCTGCCCGTACCAGTTTAGCAACAGCTTCATTTCTCGAATTGGCACGCTGGACCGCATGCGCTTGCTTTGACGCTCATCCATTGTCCTTCTGGTGTGCGCATTTCTGCCCGTTTTAGAGGTGCTCGCCGTTGTCTATTGCCAATCGTATTCAGGTTTGACAGAAATGCTCGCCCCTGCTTTGCAACGAGCGTAGCGGTTTTGTGCGAAAATTCTGGACGATTCTTATAGACACGTACCACAAGCTGGAGGCAGAGTGACTGGGTTTTACGGGTCGCCGACGGATACCTATACCTACTGCAGTGATCAAAAGGAGGGACCATGAAGATCAGGGCGTGGATGGTTATTATATTAGTCTGTGGCTGCCCGCTAGTCGCAATTGGGCAGCAGGAAACTCGGGGGTCCATAGTTGGACAAGTCGTTGACAGTTCGGGAGCAACTGTGCCAGGCGCCGACGTAACTGCGACGAGGAGAGAAACCAATGCCACCTTCAAGGACGTGACTAACAATGTCGGGGCTTACCAACTTCTTTACCTGCTACCCGGAACGTACACGGTCAAAGTCGAGAAGACTGGGTTCCAGACAACTGTGCAAGAGAATGTCGGGATCGATATTAATGCAAGAGTCCGCGTGGATTTTACCCTTCAAGTTGGTGCCGTCACCCAGCAGGTGCAAGTAACTGCGGGGGCACCGCTCTTACAGACTGCGACAGCCAATGTGGGGCAGACGTTTGGGGCGCGCGACGTGTCTGCACTGCCCATGGCGGGCGGCTCAATATATGAAGCGACGATGTTCACCACTGGGACGTCGCAGGTTGGTAACATGATCTCGATGAACGACCAGAATCGCTGGATGTTGGGCGGGGGTATGATCTCATGGCTCGGAACGCCCTCGGGCACAAGTAACTTTACCGTGGATGGCGTCAACAATGCACAGATGATTCATGGCCAGGGTCCTGCGGAAACCCCGCCCGTGGACATTGTTCAGGAAATGAAAATAGAAACAGCTTTCGATGCCAGTTCGGGGAACACCTCCGGAGTAGTGGTCAACGTTGCGCTAAAATCCGGAACAAACAAGCTGCATGGCTCGGGAGAGTTCTATGATCGACCCCCGTACTGGGCTTCAAGACCCTACTTCTCCACCATATCTAATGCACCGAGAGGGAACAGCTTTTATAAGCGTTGGGGGGGGACGTTCACAGGTCCCGTGTACCTTCCAAAGATCTATAATGGCAGCAATCGCACTTTCTTCACTTATGCATACCAAGCCGACATTGAAGGGTTTACCCAGGCCAATATCACGACAGTGCCCACTCAAGCGGAGCGTCAAGGAGATTTCTCGGCCTTGCTGAAAGTAAGTTCCGCCTACCAGATTTACGATCCGGCTACGATCCAGCCGGCGGGGAACGGTCGCTACAGCCGGCAGCCCTTTGCTGGTAACATCATCCCCAGCAACCGTATCAGCCCGATCGCGGCCGCTATTCTCCCGCACTATACATTGCCTAATCAGCCGGGCGCAGCCGATGGCTCTAACAACTGGTCATATACGTCACCTAATATTCAGGGCCCGTCTAAATTTCACGACCATTTAGCCAAAATTGACCATAACTTTACCGATAAGCAGCGACTGTCCGGGCGCTTCACTTACAATATGGTTACAACTGGACCCTACCGGCAATATTGGGATGATTTAGCCGTCGGTGAGAACTATGGTTCGTATGCTCATCTGGGTTCGCTCGATTACACCAATGCTCTAAGTTCGAGCCTAGTCTTTGACGGTGGTGTGGCCCACACACGGTATGTAGCTACTCACGTTCCCCCACGGAAGGGATTCGACGTGGCCTCGCTAGGCTTCCCGACGTCAACTGTGGCACTATTGCAGCGGAACATAAAAGTCTTCCCGGCGCTCACCGTCTCCGGCTTACAGACAATCGGAAATGAGGCGCCCGATCTTATCACCGAGGACATGGCAGATTATTTCGCCCGCTTCAACAAGGAACGCGGCGGTCACAATTTGAAGTTCGGAACAGATATTTTCCACACCAACTACAATTATTTCAGTCCCGGTTCTGCCGGTGGATCCTTCACTTTCGGTTGCACCTACGACAACGGGCCACTTGACAATTCTCCCTGTGCCCCAAGTGGGGGGTTAGGTCAGGGCACGGCAGCTTTGTTGCTCGGCCTACCCACTGGTGGTGCGACTACCATCCCTGCATCGTCGATGGAGCGGACCACGACATGGGCGTTTTACCTTCATGACAACTGGCGGGCAAGCAAAAAACTGACTGTTGATGCAGGCCTGCGCTGGGAATATTGGGGGCCGTATATAGAACGATGGGACCGTTCCGTTCGCGGTTTTAATCCAACCGCGTCGCTGCCCATTGCTGCCGCCGCGGGGGCCGCATATGCCGCAAGCCCCGATCCTTCTCTGGCAGTGAGTCAGTTCAAGGTCCAGGGAGGACTCCGGTACGAGGGCGTTGGCACACCGAACACGGAATGGAGCACGCCCGTACACGGAATCCTGGAACCCCGGTTCGGCTTCGCCTATCAGGCCATTCCGAATAGGCTGGTTCTCCGGGGCGGGTACGGTCTGTTTGCCTTTCAACCAGCGTTCCTGGACTACCAAACGCAGCAAGTCCATGCCATACAAACAGGTTACAGCCAAGCCACGAGCATTGTTCCGACGAACAACAACGGTATGACTTTTGTTGCCAATTTGGCCAACCCCTGGCCCAGTGGATTAATCCAGCCGGTAGGCAATTCTCTTGGGGCGGCCACGAACTTGGGTACAAGCATCAGTTTCTTCAATCCCAACCAACCCACTTCATACACCCAGATGTGGAATTTCAACATGCAGTGGATGTTGCCAGGAAAGTTTTTCCTGGAAGTAGGTTATACCGGCGACCACAGCATCAAGCTCGAGATTCCCAGGAATATGGATGCCTTACCCAATTCCTATCTGAGCACGTCACCCACGCGGGACCAGACCACGATCAACTATCTGACCGCTAATATCGCGAATCCATTTGCTGGCTTGGTGTCCGGGCAGCCCTTGAATACCGCCACGATCTCCCGCTCCCAATTGCTTGTACCTTATGCACAGTTCACCGGCATGACCATGAATGATCCTCAGGGCTATAGTCGCTACAACGCCTTGCAGGTCCGTGTGGAGCGCCGGCTTGGCAGGGGGGTCTCAGGGCTGGCTGCTTACACGTGGTCCAAGGCCATAGATGCAACACAGATTCAGAGTAGTAATGAAGGTCACAGCTCTGGGAACAATTATCAAAACCCAGCAGACAATGTTCCGACTGAAAATATCTCCGGATACGATAAACCTCAGGAGATCTCGATGGCTGCCATATGGGAGTTACCGTTCGGGCAAGGCAAGGCCTTGTTTGGCGGAATCGATCGGCTGGAAAACGAAATTATTGGTGGCTGGCGACTCTCGGGTACGTGGTATATAAGCAGCGGAACTCCTGCCGGGGTATGGGGTGATGATTTGTTGCAGCCTGGTATGACCCTAAAAGATGTACATCTTTCGGCAAGCCAGCGAACTGTCAATCACTGGTTTAACACCTCGGCTTTTGTAACCGCCGCAAGCGCGCAACTAGCGGATAACTTCAGAACGTTTCCGTTGCGATTCTCACAGGTTCGCAGTGGGAGCTACAACGACACGGACCTTGCGCTGGAAAAGAACTTCTTTATCAAGGAGAGCCATCATTTCCAGGTCCGCTTCGAGGCTTACAATGCTTTCAATCACCCCAGTGCCTGGGATGCCCCAGACACCACCCCGACCGACAGCACCTTTGGGCGTATGACGAATACCTATTGTTTATATCGGGAATTGCAATTTGGACTTAAGTACTTGTTTTAAGTTCCCGCCGGCCTGCCCGTGGGCGAGGCCTGAATCCCGCTTCCACGGGCGAGGCCGCGACAGTAGGATCATAGGGGGAGGGTGTTCTTCTATCGCCTCAGTCCGCCACCAGACAGCTAACCCGAATTGTCGGGGCAGTGGGGAGTCCTACACATGAGTCTAGGGACGCGTGCAAGCAAGGACCCACTCATCATATCGAGTTAAGGTCGCGGCGACAGATCTCGGGGGCTTGAAGTGTTTGCCGAAGCCATCTTGCGGGAGGGGAGGCCGGTGGCGGACTTCGTCCTGTGGTGGCAACTTTCGATTACAGCAAAATGCCAAATTGAGAGAATCGGGTCTTTATGAACAGTCCGAACGCAGAAGATGTACGGGAAAAACATCAGCGCATTGTGACATTTCTGGACCACAACGGATATGGTGCTATGGCCCTTGGGCGGCAGGATGACTTCGCTTGGTACACATGTGGAGGTAACAGCAGGGTTGTCACCAGTAGCGAGGTCGGATTTGGCCTCCTCGTCGTTACGCCAAAGCGAACCTACTTAGTCGCCCAGGTCATGGATGGCCCACGGCTAATGGGAGAGGAACTCTGCGGGATGGACATCGAGCCAGTCTTCTTACGCTGGTACGAGAAAAGTCGCGAGGAAAAAGCCGCCGAACTAGCATCTGGGGTGCGGATGATTGCGGACGTCCCCCTGCCGGGGGCTGACTACAAGCTGGAAACAATTCAGGCGCTCCATTATCCACTCACTGAGAGTGAGGTCTGTAAATACCGTGGGCTGGGGGCGTTAACTGACCAGATCCTCACCAAGGTGTCCGCGGAGATCAAGCCTGGCATGTCAGAAGTTGATGTAGAGGCCATGCTCCTGTGCGAATACGCGAGGTGTGACGCGACAGCCGACGTGGTTCTCGTCGGCGCGGACGAACGGATCGCCCAATTCCGCCACCCGATCCCATCCCGACGGAAGATCAAACGCTTTGTTCTGATTCATCCTGCAGTGCGAAGGGACGGACTGCACGCCAACGTGACGCGCATGGTCCACTTCGGCAACAGAATATCCGCGGACACACTGAAACGTTATGAAGCAGCCTGTAAGGTAGCAGCGGCGGCAGTTTCACTTTGCGTGCCGGGAACCCGGTTCTGCGACATCTTGGAAGAACAGAAGCGCGTATATGGGGAGTGTGGTTATAAAGAGGAGTGGCGCAATCATTATCAAGGAGGCATCACCGGCTACTTGTTGGCCAATCCTGTTCTATGCCTAAATCCTCAGGCTTTGGTTGAAAGGAACCAAGCATTTGATTGGTTCATTACGATCACCGGGGTCAAGGTTGAAGAGTTGAGCATCACCACGGCGCAGGGGCCGGAGGTCCTCTCTTTGCGAGGGCTCTGGCCGGCCAAAGAATACGAAGGAAATGGACGAGGAATCCGGTTGCCTGAGATTCTTAGGCGCTAAAAACGAGCAAACAATTGGTCATGCTCCCAGAGACAGATGTGTTGAATCCGACCGCACCCGCGAAGGGCATTAGTGGAGGAGCGTTTCGGCTTTCCATTCCTTAGAATTGGGACATTAACAAACCGCGTGTGGCGATTACGGCCGCCATTGTAGCGGACGGACAGTATCTCGGACAGATTGCTGAAGGCGTGGTGGACATCGAGATCAAGTGAAGTCGGTCTGGCGAACCAGCGATCTGTAAGGAGCTGTGGGAAACGGGTAAGGAGGATAAGGATGCAGTATTCAGCATGCATAGAGATGCTTTTTACGGAGTATCCGTTTGTCGAAAGGATATACAAGGCCAAGAAAGCTGGCTTTGACGCTGTGGAGTTCTGGGACTGGCAGGCCAAGGATCTTAAAGCCATCAAGAAAGCGCTCAGGGAGACGGCCCTGAAGGTCGGCATCTTCCAGGGCAATACCGATGGCCGGATGACAGACCCGAAAGATAGGGACCTGTATATCGCTGGCGTGATGAAATCTCTGGAGCCAGCCAAGATGCTTGGGTCGAAGTTCTTATTCCTTATGTCCGATATTTTGAAAGCAGACCGGACTGTCCAGGAATCCACAACTCCCATTTCTGCCGACCAGAAACGCGAGGCGACAATGGCCGTGCTGCGGGCGCTCCGCCCCGTAGCCGAGCAGGCAAAAATCACCTTCGTCATCGAGCCCCTCAACACGTACGTGGATCACAAAGGGTACTCCCTAAACCATTCCCAACCGGCCTTTGAGATGGTCCGGGAAATCGGATCTCCTAATTTTAAGGTTGTCTATGATATCTACCATATGCAGATTATGGAAGGCAATATCATTCACACGATAAGGAACAACATGGATGCGATTGGCTACTTCCATCTTGCTGATGTCCCGGGCCGCAACCAACCGGGGACGGGCGAGCTTAACTACACGAACATTCTCAAAACCGTGCGCGCCCTTAAATACAAAGGAATTGTGGGGTTCGAATTCGCACCGATAGGTGCATCCTCGGCAAAAGTGGTTCGGGATACTTTCAAGCTGTTTCGGGAATTAAGAGGCCAGTGAGAAAACTCTCAACGATGGAGGTATACATGGACAAACGAAAGGCGGAATGGATTTACACGACAATGGTGAAAATTCGCCGTTTCGAAGAGCGAGTGGAGAAACTTCTCGAGGCGGGCGACATGCCGGGGTTTGCCCATTTCTATATCGGTCAGGAAGCCATCGCGGCGGGGATGTGCGCGGACCTTTACGATTCCGATTACATCACCAGCACACACCGTGGTCACGGGCACTGTATCGCCAAGGGCGGCCGCCTGGACCGCATGATGGCCGAGTTGTATGGGAAGTCTACCGGCTACAACAAAGGCAAGGGCGGCTCGATGCACATCGCTTCACCTGAGATTGGCATTCTGGGCGCCAACGGCATTGTGGGTGGGGGTATTCCCCTGGCCGTGGGTGCCGGTCTCTCCTCCAAGTTCAAGAAAGATGGCCGAGTGACCATCTGTTTTTTCGGTGATGGCGCCACCAATCAAGGTTCCTTTCACGAAGGGCTCAATCTGGCTTCGGTCCTGAGCGTACCTGTCATCTTCGTGTGCGAGAACAACCAGTTTGGCGTGGGTACCCGGATTTGTAATGTTACGCGGCAGCCTGACCTAGCCAAGCGTTCGATCGCCTACTGCATGCCGGGCGTCATCGTAGATGGCCAGGATGTTTTTGCAGTTTATGAGGCGGCCCAACGGTTCATATCTAGGGCACGCCAAGGGGGCGGGCCAGCTTTGCTCGAGATGAAGACTTGGCGTTTTCGTGCCCACTTTAGTGGGGAGCCGCCCTTGCTCTATCGCACCCGCGAGGAGGAGGAACAGTGGCTGAAGAAAGATCCCCTCGTTCTAGGTCGGGAACAGATGCAATCGCAGAGTCTCCTGACACAGAAGCAGATCGATGAAATCGAAGCGGACGTGGCGAAGCAACTAGAGGCAGCCGTGGAATTCGCCCGTAATAGCGCCCCGCCCGCCCCTGAATCTGCCGTCGAAGAAGTTTACGCCTGAAAGGAGAACCTCCGTATGCGCATCATATCCTATTCGCAAGCCATTGCCGAGGCCCAACTGCAAGAGATGCAGCGTGACGAATCAGTGTATCTGATGGGGCTTGTATTGCGCGATCCTTACGGCGCGGCGTTCGGCCAGACTAAAGGCATCAGCACAGTGATGGGGGAAGAGCGAGTAATTGACGCTCCCATCTCTGAGGCCGGTTACGTGGGCGCGGGCATTGGGTCTGCCATGTGTGGAATGCGGCCTGTAGTTGAAGTGCAGTTTTCTGACTTCGTATGCATAGCGATGGATCAGATCGTGAACCAGGCAGCGAACCTTCGGTATTTGTTCGGTGGCACGATCAAAGTACCAATGGTTCTTCGCGGCCCAACCGGCGGGTACCACTCTGCCGCGGCCCACCACTCCCACAGCTTCGAATCATGGTTTGCGTTCATCCCTGGCCTTAAGGTTGTGCTCCCCTCCGATGCCTACGACGCCAAGGGATTGCTCATCTCGGCTATCCGCGACGACAACTTCGTACTGTACCTGGAGCACAAGAAGTGCTTTGAACGGAAAGCGCCTGTTCCAGAAGAGCCTTTCACAATCCCGCTGGGCAAAGCCGCGGTCAAGCGAGAGGGGCACGACCTGACCCTCGTGGCGTATTCCTTTATGGTGGTAAAAGCTCTGGAGGCGGCAAAAGAACTCGAAGCCCGGGGCATATCGGTCGAAGTGATCGATCTGCGCACTGTATCACCCCTCGATGAAGAAACTATTCTCACCTCAGTCGCCAAGACGGGGCGCCTGCTCATCGTGCAGGAAGCTTACATGCCGTGCAGTGTGGGGACCACCGTCGCTAGTGTTGTCGCCACAAAAGGGTTCGACCTCCTTGACGGGCCCATTAGATTCATCTCGGCCAAATTTGCGCCGATTCCATTTGCTTCGAACCTGGAGAATTATGTGCTTCCGCAGACAAACGAGATCGTGGAGAACGCGAATCGTATGCTTAGCTGATAACTAAGTACCTGTGGGTAGCGAGTTCTGAACACGGCAGACAGTGGGGGTTGTCAAGCCGTTTCGCGGGCGCCGATACCTGCAGGGGACGGTTCGAATACACTGGGGGCGTGGATCTGACATATGGCGAAAGTGATCACTATGCCGAAGTTCGGCTTGACGATGGAGACCGGCAAAGTGACAGCATGGCTTAAGCATCCCGGCGACCAAGTGGAAAAGGGTGAGCTCTTGGCAGAAATCGAAACCGACAAGATTGCCACCGAGTTCGAGTCCCCAGAATCAGGCTATTTGCTGCGGATCATCGTGGAGGAGGGACACGAGGCTAAGGTCAAAGAACCAATCTGTCTAATCGGTGAGGAGGGCGAGACGACCGATCTGGCAAGTATGGCTGGGCAGCGCCTACCCTCTTTTTCTGAGGCAGAGCAAGAGAGTGGTTCGGCGACGACCGAAGGCACTCTGGATTCGGAGGTGCCAGGCATCGATGGTTCCGCCAGAAGACGAGAGGGACCGACAATTTCACCGCGTGCGCGTAAGCTAATAATGGCGAGGGGCATTGATCCTTTGGCATTTCAATCGGTGAAAAAGGAGCGCATCACCGAGTCAGATGTCCAGAGATACCTCAACGACTTGCCACTCGCTCCTCGTTCTTCGCCAGTACCCGCCGAAGCCGAGAAGGTGGAGTTAACGGGTATTCGCAAGCGCATCGCCGACCGGATGAGTCTGAGCAAGAAGACCATTCCTCATTTTTATTTGCGGGTTGCTGTCGATGCAACTGCCATGATCCGTATGCATCAAAGTCTGCCCTTCAAGCCCTCATACAACGATATGCTCATTAAAGCTTGCGCAATGGCCATGGTCGAATTTCCCGATGTTAATGTTTCGATTGTCGAAAACACTATCTCGAAACACCATAACTGTAATATCGGTCTCGCTGTTTCCCTTGGCAAGGGGTTAATCGTTCCAGTCGTACACGCCGCAGAAGCTAAATCACTGGAAGCGATCGGTGCTTTAACGGCCGACTTAGTCGCACGAGGGCGGGCCGGCAAGCTGACTCTTGACGAGGTCACGGGCGGTGCCTTCACAGTGACGAGTCTGGGCGTTCATCCAATTGAGGAATTCAGCGCGATTATCAATCCACCAGAGAGCGCGATTCTAGCGGTCGGAAGAATCCTGAGCCAGCCCGTTGTCGTCGGCCAGCAGGTCGTGCCGGGGAACGTGGTGAAACTCACTCTCTCGGTTGACCATCGGATTATCGACGGTATGCTGGCTGCCGAATTCTTGAGTCGAATTAAGGGTCTTCTGGAGGCAGGGGATCCACTAACCAACTGAGTAGCAAAAGTTAGTCGCGGAGGATTTTAGATGCTTCTGGAAGGCAAAGTTGCGATTGTTACCGGCGCACAACAAGGGATTGGTCGGGGCATAGCCGAGATGTTCGCGCAGCATGGCGCCAGCTTATCGTTGTGGGATCTTTCGAAAGAGAAACTCAAAGACGTGGCCGAATCGATTGCGACAGCCACTGGCCAGAAGGCCTCCTATTGGGTGGTGGATATTACGAAGGCGAACGAAGTGGCGTCCGCCGTCGAGGCAGTTGTCAATGCTTTTGGGCGGATCGATATTCTAGTCAATAACGCCGGAGTCTTAAAGCGTGTCGCACTTTTGGAAATGCAGGAAAAAGACTGGGATCTAGTGTTCTCCGTCAATGTCAAAGGCACTTTCCTTGTGAGCCGGGAGGTGGGCAGGGTGATGGTGCGCCAGGGGAGAGGCGGAAAGATCATCAACATTTCGTCTTGCTCCGGGAAGAAAGCCGATTTATTGCAAGCCGCATATAACTCGTCAAAGTCAGCTATCATCGGGCTTACCCGTGTCACAGCCCTTGAGCTTGGACTTTACGGCATCAACTGCAACGCCATCTGCCCGGGAGCTACTGACACAGAAATGGTCCGTAGTTCGTTTCTCACCAGTCCCGACGTCGAGCGAGAATGGATCGAGAAGACAGCTCTCAAGCGGCTCGGAAAACCTCAAGACATGGCCAAGGTAGCGGTGTTTCTGGCATCTGACCTTTCGGATCACATAACGGGCGAGGCGCTTGTTGTCTCGGCCGGCGAACTCATGAGCCAATGAACAATCTCATACTGGATATTGCGTGGATCTCATCTCGGCTCGGGGACAAGCGCACAAGTTTAGGACTTCTTGGGCCGGTCGAACACGCACACCAGCGCCGTCCCTTCCCAACTGTCCAGATGCTGCGCCTGGCTCCGCACCAGCCTCTCCACTGTCTCATCCGGGACGAGAGTCTCGCGAATGTTCCTCGCGTCAGTATCCAAATGGTTAAGGCGCGAATGTCTGTAGCGCGCCGGGAGGGATTCTCATGAGTGCAAGTGTAGGCTGGGGTGTCCTCGGCGTCCTCTCAGGCGGTCTGTTGAACGGCAGTTGGGTGCTGCCGATGAAGCGCCTACGTGCTTGGCGTTGGGAGAACACCTGGCTCGTCTATTCGGTAGGGGGCTTGACGGTTCTGCCTTGGGCGGCAGCGCTAATGACGGTCCCACACCTTAACGACGCGTTCAATCGTACCTCAGAGTTGAGTCTCGTCAAGATACTAGTTTTCGGCTTCGGATGGGGAATCGGCTCCGTTCTTTTCGGCTTGGGAGTCAGCCGCTTAGGGCTAGCGGTGGGTTACGGAGTCATTTTAGGACTGATCGCACCAATAGGCACCTTTCTCCCCCTGGTTGTCTTGCATCCCGAACGGCTGTGGACGCGGCAAGGTCAGGCCTTGATTGCGGGAACGCTGATGGCGGTGACGGGCATCGTTCTCTTAGCCATTGCCGGGCGACGGCGGGAAGGTGAAGCGAAGCCTCTGACACCTATGGTCCAGTCTGGATTCCTGATCGGGATGACGATCTGCATCCTGTCTGGAATCTTCTCCCCCATGCTGAATTTCAGTTTCGTTTTCGGCCAGGACTTGCAGCAGCAGGCGCTTGTTTTGGGCGCTCGGCCCAGCATGGCTGCCAATGCTATATGGGCATTGGCGCTGAGTGCCGGCTTTGTCGCCAACGCAGGGTACTGCGTTTACCTGCTGCAAAGGAACCACAGCTGGCATCTCTTCGCGTTATCGAAATCGCCCGCTAGCTACTGGATCGGAGCCTGCCTGATGGGGGTGATCTGTTTTGGGAGTTTTCTGCTGTATGGTATCGGTGCAACTACCCTCGGGCCCCTCGGAGGCATCGTCGGCTGGCCACTGTTCGTATCAATGAGCCTCATCACCTCCAATTTTTGGGGGGCCCTGACTGGAGAATGGAGGGGAGCGAGTCGCCGATCGTATGGCTATTCCCTCCTGGGTATCGCATTTCTGATTGTGGCTGTTGCAATCATTTCACGAGCGGGTAATTCTTAATGAGATCCGGATATCATGGTGCATGTGGCGGGGCGTACTCGGGGCGTAGCCATGGATTTTGAGTAGAACCTCTGCATTAACGAAGCTCAGAAACGCATGATTGCTCTCTGAGCCCGGAGTGGCTGGGGATGGGTGAACTTCACGTGCCTGGCAATGAGCACTGGTTTGCTGCGCACCCTTGGTTGGGGCGAACGGAGTCGGACTCTTTTATTTGGCCATGCGCAAGGTCCTACAAGAGTCCTCGAGTGGAACTTCGTGGAATCAGGTTCGAGAGTGAATTAGACACCGAGGATTGGGAGCCCAGCACGATCTCGGGCGCAAAGAATTTTTGGTTGGGGTGCCCTATCGCAGGTGTAGCCGGCCTGCCATTTGTGCACCGAGAGAACGGCGATCGCATTCTTGCGAGATCCCGAATCTGAGAGGAGTTGCTTGCTATGTTCTTTACTGTCAATATGATGGCAAAGCGCCTGAGGATTCATAGCGTTCTGAAGTTGATCTGCGTAGGGATGCTCACGATTTTGTCCGCGAAGGGCCAAACCGATCCGGTGATACTTAAAGTTGCGGCAGTGCAATTTCGCTCGTCGTACGATATTAGCGACAATTTGAAACGGATCACCGCGGTTTTGGACCGTCTTGCCGCAGACAACGTTCGGGTCGCTGTTTTCCCGGAGTGCGCTCTGACCGGCTACACTCTGGCGCCCAGCATGCCAACGCCGGAAACGGCGCTTGCCGCGGCTGAAAAAGATCTTCAGCGAACTTGCTCTGAAAGGAAAATCGCTGCGGTGGTGGGCACCGTGTACAAGGCGAACGGCCATGCTTGGGACGCAGCCGATGTAATCAATTCACGCGGAGAACTGGTCGAACGCTACGGCAAGATGCACCTCGCGGGCGAAGGGTGGGCGGTTCCTGGTAATCACATTGCTTACTTCGATTTGGAAGGTATTCCTTCAACGGTCATCATTTGCCACGATGAACGTTACCCCGAAATGGTTCGCTTAGCTGCCTTGGCAGGCGCACGCATCGTGTACTACGTCAGTGCGGAATCCTCCCTCAAGGAGGAGTCCAAACTTGCTCCCTACCGCGCCCAAATGATGGCCCGTGCCGTAGAGAATTCAGTTTATGTCGTAGCGGCCAATGACCCCGCCAATTATGACCTCACGGGCTCCCATGGCCAGAGCCGGATCATCGGCAAGGACGGGAATATTCTTCAAGAGGCCTCAATCTTCGGGGAGGACATTCTGATTTCGACACTCAAACTGTCTTCTTCAGAACCGAACTGGACATCGGAAGTGCTCGTGGGGCCTATGGGCGCCTGGTGGCGCTCTGGCCTTGACTGGATGATGCAAAAGCGCCATGAGCCACTTCAGTAGCCGTTCTGAGAGCAGACTGTGGAACAGCGGTTGCGAATGTCACGGTGCGTGACACGCTCCGCTCATTTTAATTTTAACGCTATCCCAACAAACAAAGACCTTATTGTTAATTCTGCAAACGCAGCGGGGACAGCTCTGTTGGCGCCGGTTTAAAAGAGCCTCGTTTTTGCCGGATTGGGAGACAGCAAGGGTAGGTTTTGGACGTTGATGGGCGATGCTACGCGTTTCCTGGCTGAGCGAGTATATTTCTGCCGGTACTGCTTGGGAGTCAAATGGGTAAAACGTTGAAACACCCGTCCAAAGTAGCTCTGATCGCAAAAACCTACGTGTTGACTCACCTCGGCGAGCGACTGGCCAGGTGACCTCAACAGCTCTTGTGCATGGGCTACACGAAAATGATTCAGATAGCATACGAATGGCTGACCAACTATTTGCTTAAAAAAGTGTTCAAAACGTGATCGGCTCATGCCGACAACACGTGCTGCATCTGCCACATGGATTGGTTCCGCATAACGCTGCCCCAACAGTTCAAAAACCGGTCGAAGGCGCTCGGTAGCCCGCCGTCGGTCTTCAGCGGCCTTGGCAGAGCTCGGATGCTTCGAATAATACTCGGCCAACAGGACAAGCATCATCTTCAGACAACTTCTGACAAACATCTGGTCCAGATGCGAGGTGGCTGGCAGTCGTCGTTCGATTTTGTAAACCAGATAAGCTACCTCGGCTGGAATTCCTGTCTTCGCTGCAAGGACGTGTTCACACTTGTCGTCTTGCTGTAAAAAGGGCATCAGGTATTCGGTGTCGTCGCCGTGTGCACAGTCCGACCGAACAACCTCAGGCAAGAATGAGAGTTGGATGAGTTTCACCGGAGGGGAAGAGAATTCTAGTATGCGGTGGTAAAGCCAATTGGTGATGAGGCAAAGATCACCTTTTTGCTGAGAAAAAAATCGATCCTGAACTTGCCAAGTCAGCTCTCCCGAAACCAGAAAGATAAGTTCAAAGTAATCATGCTGATTCATGGGCATCGGGTGTTCCATGCGATAATTAAGCCGTGCCACATCCACCTGCAACCCCGGGCCGAAATCCCATTTGTGTATTCCATCGGCATTGATATTGGGGGAGACTAAACTGAAGAGACTTTTCCATCTGGCGCGCTTGCACGATGCCGAGCGCATGACGGTTCTCCTTATATTAGAACGTTCCTAGCTCCGTATATGCCCACCGCCACTCACACGATTGAGCAGAAGTGGTATGGACGTTCGACAAATCGAAGCCACTCAGGCGCCGGCCTAGCGGCTCGGCAAGTCCGCGCCAGGAGGGCCGATAGCGGATTTTCGCTCCCGTACCGATAAATTGTCAAGTTACAAGTCGTCAGGGGGTGTACGACATAGAAGTTGGATTTGAAGAGTTTCGTTTTTTGGCTCTGTAGCGGAATCTGTGGGTGATTTCAGATGGGGAGATGACGATGGTGGCGATCCCAGGTGTGTTTCGAGCGGGTTCGGGCGTTGCGCTTTTGAGGCATGGGGAAACTATCGTTGATCGACATAGGTAGGCGGTCGCCCGCTCTCCCTGTCACACCACCGTACGTACGGAGCGCGTATACGGCGGTTCCGTGACTTGAGCCTCCAGGGGCCGGAGCGGGTAGCCCTGAGGTACGCGTGGTTTGCGTTCCTCCGCGGTTCTTCCCAAATACGTACGGCATTCAGAGGTTTATTAACGCGAACGCGCGATGATAAGCAAGCGCGGACCTGTTCTTGAGGTCCGCGGCTTTTCGTTGTGGTGGGGAGAAGAACCGCGGACCTACAAAACAGGTCCGCGCTACACGTCGTGGAACAAACCACTTGGCCGTATAACGGGCTACCCGTAGAAGTGACCGCTTGGATTCGCAAGTCCTCGGTTCCTCAGGGGTCGCCCTGTTTCTGGACGCATGGTCGATTCGGAAAGTATTCTCCAGGTGTCCGCCGGAGGAATTTATTTGCTCGTCTCATTGGAAGTTGCTGCGCATCAACTAACTCCGGCCCTTTTTAGGATTCGGAATGACAAGTCAGCATCATTGACGAGATCGGGAGTGGCGATTTTCAGCCGTCACGACGATTGCCCACGGGTTCAATCCCGATGCAGTCGTTCACTGCGTTCTTCAACCTCTGTCTGCACCCGAGGTACTGTTCCGTTGTCTGGACGCTGACATGACCGAGCAAAAATGGATCTGCTCAAGCTCACCACCGGCGACGTGACAAAGCCGGGCGCATGTGCGGCGAAGATCATGAGGCGCCAACTTGACTATCCCTGCTTTGGCGGCGCATTCCCTCACCACCGACCAGACGACCTTTTCGGTGACTCCTGTCCCCCAGACGAGTCCGCTCTTATTCACACAGCGAAAGACTCGCCCACTGGATATATTGGCGGCCTCCATCCACGAGTCCAGGGCGGATTTGACCCAGTTTGGCAGGGGGACTGTTCGAATATGCCCCCCCTTGCCTATTAGGTCGACAATGGCCCAGTGATCCTCTCTTCTTTGCAGGTGCTCGACCGTGAGATGTGCCAACTCTGATCGGCGAAGGCCGCATCCAAGGCAGACCGCGAGAATGCCTCGGCTGCGTTTGCCGCGGATCGTTTGGATGTCGGCGGATTCCATCAATGCTTTGGCCTCATCGGAACTGAGCCAATTGCCCAGCCGGACACCGAGTTTCTTTGCCCCCTTCACGCGGCGAATTCCCGCAGCCAGCTCAGGGCTGAGCAGGCCGGTATCGGCGGCCTCATATGCCAGTCTTCTCACGGCGGCCAGTCGCAGATTAATCGTAGATGAAGCCAAGTGACGGGCTTCCAATTGCAGCTTGTAACGGAGGACGACGGTCTTGTTAAAGGCCAGTCTGGGCTCCGAACAATACCAAGTGATGAAATCGTCGATGGCAAACCGGTAGGAACGTTGAGAATCGGGCGAACCCAGAGTGTTCAGGACGGCTACCTTGGCGTGGTCCAAATCGGGAAGGCGAAGGATTCGTTTCGGACGGGCGGACTTTTTCTTTGGGCTCCAGTTCTTCATGGCTCGCGGTCTCCTTTTCCACCAGCCTATGATGATTTGGAATGTAAGGTTAGATGACGAGTAGGGCGTTTATCATTCCAAACCCGCCTTGGCAGTAGCTTTTGCCTCCGACCGCATTCAGGAATCTGAAGCGCTTGTCGTATTGGGTGTGGCGCCTTAAAGTGGACGTGTGGCGTCTTCGAAAACCTGCGAGCGAGTAGTTGACACAGGGGTCCATCTGCTGCGACAGCTCCCCGCCTTGTGCTTTCAAATTGTGTATAATTCAGTCCATCGATGGCTCTGACCTTGGGCGTGAAATTAGGTTCTTACGAGATTGGTTCGCCGCTGGGCGCGGGTGGCATGGGGGAAGTCTATCGTGCGCGCGACACACGTCTTGGCCGCGACGTGGCTTTGAAAGTGTTGCCCCAGGCCTTCGCCAGCAACGCCGAGCGCTTGGCGCGGTTCAAACGCGAAGCCCAGGTCCTTGCCTCGCTGAATCACCCCAATATCGCAGCGATCTACGGCTTCGAAGACAGCGGAGATCACCGCGCGCTGGTGATGGAACTGGTGGAAGGGCCGACGCTCGCCGAGGTGC
The DNA here is from genome assembly GCA_049522495.1 of Terriglobia bacterium. Classification (GTDB taxonomy): domain Bacteria; phylum Acidobacteriota; class Terriglobia; order UBA7540; family UBA7540; genus Bog-366. The sequence goes on along the minus strand of JBEKNU010000013.1, from coordinate 6,444 downwards.
ACGAGAGCCGCCCGCTCGCGGCGCCCGGATTGCCGTGGCCGGAGGCGGCGCCCATCGCCCGCCAGATCCTCGACGCCCTCGAGGCTGCGCACGACGCGGGCGTGGTCCATCGCGACCTGAAGCCGGCCAACATCAAGGTCCGCACGGATGGCACGGTGAAGATCCTCGATTTCGGTCTCGCTAAAGCGCTCTCGACCGACGCCTCATCGCCCAGCGCGTCATCGCCCGGCGCGTTCAACAGCTCCCCGACGGTGACGAGCCCGGCGATGACAGCCCACGGATTCATCCTCGGCACAGCAGCCTACATGAGCCCGGAGCAGGCGCGTGGCCGCGCGGTGGACAGGCGCGCGGACCTCTGGGCCTTCGGCGTGGTGCTCTTCGAGATGTTGACGGGCCAACGAATGTTTGTCGGCGATTCAACCACCGACATCCTTGCCGCCGTGGTGAAAGATGCCCCTGACTGGACCTCCCTGCCTGCCGACACACCCCCCAGTGTGCTGCGGCTGTTGCGGCGCTGCCTCGAGAAAGACCCGAAGCGCCGGTTGCGTGACGCCAGCGACGCGCGACTGGAGATCGACGAGGCTCTGTCGGCGCCGCCGGACTCGCTTCCCAGGGACGCGCCCGCCGCTGCCGCGCGCCGCCGCGAACGGATTGCCTGGACGGCCGCCATCGTCATGACCACCCTTGCTTTGGTCGTTGGGTATTTCGGGAAGTTAATTTCAAGCCCGTCCCACGCGCCTGAGGCCCGACTGCAGATTGTGACGCCATCGTCGTCGAGTAACGAAGTGGCGCTGTCTCCGGATGGGCGTCTGATTGCCTACGAGGCTAAGTCCGGTCCGGGGGGTGAGCTTCAACTTTGGCTTCGTCCGCTCGACTCCGAGATCGCGAAGCCGCTCGCCGGCGCGAAGTCACCGAGCATTTGGTTCTGGTCGCCTGACAATCAATCGATCGGTTTCTTTGCGAATCAAAAACTGAAGCGAATCGACGTCAAGAGCGGCGCAGTGCAAACGCTGGCGGATGCGCCGACGCCGCGGGGTGGTTCATGGAATGCCGCCGGGACGATCCTCTTCGCCCCAGGCGGGAACGGACCGTTGTATCGAATCGCCGCGTCCGGTAGTACGCCTGAACCCGTCACTCGGCTGGGCGCGCAGATGGCGAGCCACCGTATGCCGGAGTTTCTGCCGGACGGGCATCATTTTCTGTTTTGGGTGCTGGGGCCGCCCGGCGTGCGCGGCGAGTACATCGGTTCGCTTGACTCGCATGACGTTCATCGCCTCTTCGATGCGGATGGACCAGCCACATATGCGCCACCCGATCAGGTGCTCTTTGTGCGCGAGGGCGTACTGTACGCCCAACACCTCGACCTCGGACGGCGGGCAATGACCGGCGATCCAATGCCCGTGGCCTCGGGCATCTCCGCAACCTCGACCGCAGGTCAACCAGCTTCGGCGTCGGCCACGGGTCTCATCGCTTATCGCCCGGCCGTACGCGTTACACGACAGTTGGTCTGGCGCGATCGCTCAGGCAATCAGGTGGGCGCGGTCGGCGAGCCTCTGGTCGATTTCCGCGATGCACGATTGTCTCCCGACGGGCGATTCGTGGCGATCACCCGCTTCGTGAGCGGCGGACCGAACATCTGGCTGATGGACACGGCGCGCGGGACGTTTGACCGCCTAACGCCTGAGGATGGCTCAGCGCCAGCTTGGTCCCCAGACAGCCGCCGGATCGCGTTTGACTCCGCCAAAAAGGGCATCCTGGACATTTACGGGAGAGAGGTCGGCAGTTCTGGCCCCGACCAGCTCCTGCTGGAATCCTCCGAGGCCAAGAACGTGGATGACTGGTCCCCCGACGGGAAGTACGTTCTTTTCTCCAGCCAGAGCCCGGCGACCGCGCGCGATTTGTGGGCTCTGCCGGTTCAGGAAGCCGACCACAAGCCATTTGCCGTCGTTCAGACCCCTGCGGAAGAGTCGCATGGAGCCTTCTCGCCCGACAGCAAGTGGATCGCCTACGTTTCCGACCAAACGGGACGGAGGGAGGTCTACGTGCGACCTTTTCCGGGACCGGGACGCGCATGGCCGATTTCCACCAACGGTGGGGATAGACCGTTTTGGCGACGCGACGGCAAGGAGCTGTTTTACGTGGCGGGGGGTGGCCTGATGGTGGTGACCCTGAGCGTGAATGCCAACGGCACGATTGAGGCGGGCGCGCCGACACCACTCTTCACCATCGGGCGCGGGGAAATCCTGCCCGGGGTGACCGATGGGCGGCGCTTCCTGGGCGTCGCCGCGCTTGATGACGAGTCCACACCGCCGATCACGGTGATTGTCAACTGGTCTGGGTTCAACCACGGGTGGTGGAATCATTTTGGTTTCTAGGTTTTCGATGGAATTGAAGATCACCCTGATCGCTGGCGCAAAACTCGGAAGCTATGAAGTCCTCTCTCCCATCGGTTCTGGAGGGATGGGAGAAGTGTAGGGACTGCGCCGACTACGTGCAAGCGCTCCCAGTCCTCGGGGTGGCCGGCGGCAAATATCCTGAAGCCCGCAAGGTAAGGGTTTTCGCTCTACGGAATCCCTTCCACCCAGGGCTTCCGATTTATCACGAAGAACCGCCCACCCCTACCCATCCACTGGTCCACCGCCTGGCTCGGGCTGGATTCCGGCGTGGAAGGGCGTTTGATCGGCATAGGGGCGGCGGTCACCCGCCGACCCCTGCCACACCACCGTGCGTACGGGTCCGTACACGGCGGTTCGAGTTGGTTACGCTATCACCCCTCGATCAGCGTCGGAAGTCCGAGCGATTTGAAGTATGCATTGGAAAGCCCTACAGAGAGGGCCTTAGCCCGCGCGAGGTACCAAGGGCCTCGCCCGCTGCCGGCAGTGTTGCTCGCCAGCCGTGGACGCACCCCCAGTTGCAGCAGCGCCGCCCGGCGACGGCGTGGGGTTTTCCACTGCCGCCACAGGGCCGCCCGAAGCCGCAAGCGGACCCAGCGGGTGAGGTAAACGAGCACTTCAGGTGTTTCGCAGAAGCCAAAGTAGCTGCGCCAGCCCCGCAGATACGGGGCCAACTCCGCTATGGTCATCTCGATGCTGACACCCTTCGCCCGTCGCGTGATCTCCCGGATACGTTGCTTGAACCGGTCCAAGGCCTTGGGCGCTATGACGCGCTTGACCTCCGGCCCGGCGCTGAAGCTGAACCCGAGAAACTTTCGTTCCTGTGGTCGCGCCACCGCACTCTTCGCCTCATTCACCTTGAGCTTGAGCTTCTTCGTAATGAAGCGCGTGAGGCTCTTCATCACCCGTTGACCCGCCCGCTCGCTGCGAACGTAAATGTTGCTGTCGTCCGCGTAACGAACGAAGCGATGTCCCCGGCGCTCCAGTTCGCGGTCGAGTTCGTCGAGCACGAGGTTGCTTAACAGCGGCGAAAGAGGTCCCCCTTGGGGAGTCCCTTCCGCACTAGGGCTAACCAACCCGTTCTCCATCACCCCGGCATTCAAGAATGCCCGGATGAGCTTTAGCAGCCGCTTGTCCTCGATCCGGTCCGCGATCCTGCCCATCAGTTTGTCGTGATTGACTCGATCGAAGAATTTCTCCAAATCAAGATCAACGCACCAGCTGTGACCTTCGGCGATGTACTGCTGCGCCTGGGCCACCGCCTGATGAGCCGACCGTCCCGGTCGAAAACCGTAGCTGTGGTCGGAAAACGTCCGGTCCCACCGCCTCTGCAGAACCTGCATCACCGCCTGCTGGATAAATCGATCCAGCACCGTCGGGATGCCAAGCTTTCGCACCCCTCCGTCCGGCTTGGGGATTTCCATCCGCCTCACCGGCTGCGGCTCGTAGGTCCCGCTCAACAGTCGTTCCCGGATGGCTGGCCAGTGCTGCCGTAGATAGTCCGAAAGCGCGACGACGGTCATGCCGTCGACGCCCGAACTACCCTTGTTGGCCTTCACCTGCCGCAATGCCTCCTTCAGGTTTCCTCGCTCACATACCTCCTCCATCAATCGGTCGGTTTTAGCTGGGTTTTCGGGTCCACTTGTCGCCCCCGACGATTCAGTCTCTTCTCCTACGACACCTCGGGCTGCACCCGTCAGCATAGATGAGAAGTCCAGTTTCATCCGGATATTCCGCTGCTGGTCGTCTGTGAGACTCATGGCCTACTCACCGCTCCTTCTCGTTCGGGCCTTCTCCGTGGCCGGATGTCGGGTCGGAGGAGGCGCGCTTGCGCGCTGGCCTCCGTCCGCCGCTCAAACTGCACGGACGGTTTTCCCGTATGCAGCTTTCACGAAGACTGCTTTCTAGCCGATGCAATCGAAGGAATTAGTCCAACCAGGTTGACAAGCCCATACTCGCCGTAGAGCTTGGCGTTCGGTAGCTGTCGCCAGCCGCCGTTGCGCCAACGTTTGAACCGATGCGACCAGATACGTCGTCGGACCCAACCGTCGAGCTGGTGGAAGAGATTTCGAACGTGGGCGCGCTTGTAATACTCGCCCCAGCCCCGCAAAACCGGATTCAACTCGGCAATCAGCTCACGGGTGCGCAAGGGCACGCGACGCTTGGTCCGCTGCCGCACCTGATCCTTGAAACGACAGATGGACTTCTCCCGGGGGAATGCATACAGTGCCCCCGAGCGCACCTGGCTACGGATCTTGCTGGCCGGAAGCCGCAGGGCCTTCCCGCGCTTGATCTTGTAACCCAGGAACTCAAAGCCATGCTGGACATGCACGATCCGCGTCTTCTGCGGATGGAGCACCACGCCCAACTGTTTCAGGATGCGGAGAGCCGCGGCCACCGCCGCCCGCGCCTCGGCCACGGACTTGCAGGTTATCACCCAGTCGTCCGCGTACCTCGTGAGCTGATATCCCCTGCGTCGCATCTCCCGATCAAACGGCGTCAGGAGAATGTTACTGAGCAAGGGTGAGACGACCCCGCCTTGCGGAGTCCCGCGCTCGCTGGGAAAGAGCCGCCCTTGGCCGTAGCTTCCCGCCTTCAGCATCGCCTTGATCAGGCTCAGCACCCGGCCGTCCGCCACCCGTTGGGCCACCAGCGTAAGAAGCTTTTCGTGATCCACCGACCCGAAAAAGTCCTTCAAGTCTGCGTCCACAATCCACTCCCGTCCGCTCTCGATCTCCTTCCACACTTTGCGCAAGGCCTCCTTCGTCGATCGCCCTCGCCGATAGCCAAAGTTGGCATCATCGAATACCGGCTCGAAGATCGGTTCCAACCGATTGAGCAGCGCTTGCTGGCATACCCGATCGTAAATCGTCGGGATGCCCAGCGTCCGAAACTCTCCCGGCTTCCCCGCCTTCGGAATCTGCACCTGCCGTACCGGTTGAGGCTGATAGGCTTCCTCTTTCAGCTCCGTCTGCAACCGATTCAGTTCTGAACCGAGTTGCTGACCAAAGGCCTCCAGGCTCTGCCCATCCACACCTCCACTGCCCCGGTTGGCTTGCACGCGATCCCAGGCCATCTCCAGGTTCTTCCGCTTGTACACCTTGTCGATTAATGAATGGACCTTCTTGGCACCTGTGGGGTTGATCCAGTTGGCCAGTCTCCTCGGTCGGGGATGTACGGGTTTTTCACTCATGGAACTGATCCTCCTCCCCGCCCTTACTCATCTGGCTTCCTCTCTCTCTCCCACCATCTTCGCCGGCTGCCTTCCCCGACCCACTTCCGTCGCCGATCTCTCGGTCACGCGGTTTTCGCCGCGCTTCAGGTACTACTCAGCCGTCCGTCAACTGACCGAGCTTCGCTCGCCCCTTCGCTTCCGCTTATAGGTCTGCTTACTCCGGTGCCACCCGGAGACTCTGCCAGTCCTCCTGAGGTCACGCGCTGTTCTTCCCTACCGTGCCGCCCGCAAACACCTTGGTGCGGTGGGTGAATGAGAACGCCTTCGCCTCCATAGTGCAGGCTCGACCTTGCCCCCACCTTTGGCCGACCGGTTCATCGTTGGGGCAGCCCCCATTGATTGCGGCCCGGTAGTTCTCCTCATGCCCTTCGGATTCCACCTCGCGATGGACACCCTGCCCTCCGGAGTCCTACCAACAACTCTCCGGCCAGCGAGGCATTACCCCCGCTTTCGGATATGACGCCCCTCATCCGAGCGTCAGAGGGACTTCAACCCTCCTGAACAACGTGCTGCTCAGCACACACTATGCCCTCTGCTGACTTCTGCTCCGCGGTCAGGCTGCCTTGCGGTCGCCTCAGTCGCTCTCGCGACACGGAGCAGATCTCCTGGGGTAAGTTCAGCCGCCTTCCGTGCACAATCGCCGAATCTACGCTTCGCACCTTGATGGAAGAGGACTTCGCGGTAAGTTGCCCGTTCGTCCGGTGCTGGCGCCTTGTATCCGGTTTTTGTCCATCGACTCGCACGTTTGATCCATGCTGCCTTCGGACCCCACCTCGCGGCGGTAGCCCTTGCATCATCACTAGGCCTTCACCTCCA
>JBEKNU010000012.1:0-50840 GCA_049522495.1 Terriglobia bacterium | reverse complement strand
ATTCGGGGGGCTTGGGCTGGGTCTCCACGTAATACTTCCAGGAAATGTGTTGCAGCCCAAAATTCTTTACGATGGATTCGAACGGGAAGCCCTCGGGATCGTCCAAATCGTCTTCCAGTTGTTCCAGCGAGCCGATGTTGTTGATCTCACCCGATTGCGCCGCGACGGTGAAGACGTGGTTCGGCGAACTCCCAGTCATCTCCGAGGAGAAGAAGCGGTCACAGAGGGTGAAATGGCGCGCGTACTGCCAGTAGTTGGGAATATCCGTCTCATCGTAATATCCCATGGTGTAGGGAGAGCCCTCCACCCACACGAAAGCATCCATAGTGCCATGGTCGTATGCCGCCTGGGCGGTTTCCCAACTGTGCTCCAGGTCCAGCAGAGGCTGCCCCGCCGGCATGTGGAAAGGCTTGACGCATTTCTTGCTCCCTGGCATCTCCGCCAGGCACGTGGAGGGCGGAATTCCATCCGCTTTGGGAAATGTGCCGAAGTAATTGTCAAAGCTGTGATTTTCTTGAATGATCCAGATGACGTGCTGGATCTTCTCCATGCCGTGAGGTGGCGCGGAGCCGCCTGCCGCCTGCGCCCTGGGCAAGGCATTCCTCCCCAGCGGCATCAAGGTGATCACCATTCCCAACCCCAAGAGCATTATCGTCTGGAGGGTTCTCTGGCTCGATCGGCTACGATAATTGCTTGTGCGCATCGAATTGTCCTCCCACACAGAGATCGGATAGGTGTCGTATTATAACGGAATGTCATCGGGCGGGCCCCCGTCGTATTTTTCTTTACGGTATTGCAAGGGCGGGGTTTGGGAGACTGTGAGAAAACCCCCTGAGCGCTGTTACTCCGGATCCTTCGCGATTTTAGACGCCCGAGCCCTTTCCATCCCATCCGGAGACAATTTGTACGGTTTTGAGCTTGACATTCGCTTTCGCAGCGAATTACAGTAAGCCCATCCAAACAAATCGCTGCCCTAAGGGAGGTCGCTCATGATTCCGCCCCTCGGTGTTCCCGGCCAAAGGCCAACCGCGACAAAGCGCAGGGAGTTTTGCCGGAGATGTATGGGTGTTTCATTTCTCGCCATCGCCGGGTTGGGTCTTTTCCCGAGGCTACAAGCCGCCGCGCCGGCAGGCCAGGTCAACGTCCACGCGCAACCCAGCCCGGTTGCCGTGCCCGCCACGGGACAAGTCTTGCTTGTGACCCTGCGGGGCAACACGCGCCCGGAAGCTAATCCGATTAACGATCGCGGGCGAGTCACCGATGAACTGACCTTTAACCACATGATGCTGCAATTGCAGCGTACTCCGGAGCAGGAGCAAGAGCTGGAACAATTCATCAATGACTTACACGACCCCGCGTCGCCGCTTTTCCACCAATGGATCACGGCGGCGGAATTCGGGCAGAAGTACGGCGTCGCGACGGCTGACGTCGCCAAAGTGACGGATTGGCTCGAGTCGCAGGGGTTCACCGTCAACCTGGTCTATCCCAACCAAATGGTCATCGACTTCACCGGTTCGGCGGGCCAGATTCTCCAGGCCTTCCACACGGAGATCCATAACTTGATGGTGAACGGCCAGGCCCACATCGCCAATATGAGTGACCCGCAGATTCCCGCGGCGCTGGCTTCCACGGTGGCGGGCGTTGTTTCCCTGAATGACTTCCGGCCTCACCCGATGCTTCAGCCGCGCGCCAATTACACTCTCGGGGGCGGCAATTACGCGGTTGTGCCGGCGGATTTGGCGACGATCTACAACTTTAACCCGGCTTTTACGGCGGGCTATTCCGGCCAGGGCCAGACCATCGTGCTGATCGAGGATACTGACCTTTACACTACGGCAGACTGGACTAATTTCCGCTCCACCTTTGGCCTTGCCTCCGCCTACCCTCTCGGCTCCTTCACGCAGGTGCACCCGCTCAGCACTCCCACGAATAACTGCACCGATCCAGGCTTCAATGGTGATGATGGTGAAGCGACCATCGATGTGGAATGGGCGAGCGCGGCGGCTCCCAGCGCGGCTATCGAGCTGGCGTCCTGCGCGAACACCTCCAACTTTGGCGGCTTCATTGCCCTCGAGAACCTCCTCAACGCCAGCGGCATGCCGCCGGCTATTGTCAGCATCAGTTATGGTGAGTCCGAGTCCCTGAATGGCGCGGGGGGCAACGCCTACATCAACTCTTTGTACCAACAGGGGGTGACGGAGGGTGTCTCCATCTTCGTTTCCTCGGGCGATCAAGGCGCGGCCAGTTCGAACTACGGGGCACAATACGCCACCGACGGAATCACCGTCAGCGGATTCACCTCCACACCTTACAACGTGTCGGTGGGTGGGACCGACTTTGCCGATACTTATCTAGGCCTGAACGCCACCTACTGGAACTCTTCCAATGCTTCCAACTACGGGTCGGCCAAATCCTATATCCCCGAGATTCCTTGGAACGGCTCCTGCGCCAACGTGCTGATCGGCGACTATTTGCATGTCTTGCCTACTTATGGCACGACGGGACTGTGCAATAGCGGCAATTTTTTGGATGTCGTTGGTGGCAGTGGCGGCCCCAGCGCCTGCGCCACCGGCGCGCCGGATCTTGCCGGCGTGGTGGGGGGCACCTGCGCCGGATATGCCAAGCCCTCCTGGCAGTCGGGGTTCATCGGCAACCCGAATGACGGCGTGCGGGACATCCCCGATGTTTCACTCTTCGCTTCCAGCGGACCCTGGGGGCACTACTATGTGGTGTGCTTTTCTGACCTGGGCAACGGGGGCTTGAGTTGCGGTGGCGCTCCCTCCACGTGGACTGGCTTTGGCGGGACGTCGATTTCCTCGCCCATCATGGCGGCGATTCAGGCGCTGGTCAATCAGGCTTCGGGGAGCCGGTGGGGTAACCCGGATTCCGCCTATTACTCGCGCGCGGCGACGGAGTATGGCTCGAGCGGCAGCACGACCTGTAAGTCCGGTCTTGGCAATACGGTGGGCAGCAACTGTATCTTCTACGACTTAACCCCGGTTTCCCTTATTCACGGAGGAACGGGCACGGGAAGCGATAACGATTTGCCCTGCTTCGGGGTGAATTGCTATCGGCCCTCGGGCACTTATGGAGTGCTCTCCACAGCTCCCCAAACGCTGACCTCGGCGTTCGTCACCAGCCTGGGAAGCGGATACACCGGCCCTCCATCCTGCGCCCTAAGCGGGGGCGGCGGATCGAATGCGACCTGTAGCGCCAGCACGACCGGCGTAGTTTCCGCGCTTAATCTAACGGGCGGCGGTTCAGGTTACACATCAGTTCCAACCTGCACCCTGACGGGCGGCGGTGGAACGGGCGCGACCTGTGTGGTGGACATATATACTGCGGGTCCGGTTGTCGGAGTGACTCTCACTGCCTTCGGAAGCGGTTACACCTCCGCACCCACTTGTACGATCAGTGGAGGCGGCGGCTCAGGCGCAACCTGCACCGCCACCGAGGCGCCGGGAATCGCCGTCGGCCTTACCGCCGGCGGCAGCGGATACACCACCATGCCCCACTGCGTCCTTACCGGAGGCGGGGGAACGGGCGGAGCGTGCGCTGCCGTAGGGGTGAACACCAGTGACGCCTATCAACCGGCATTCGTCACCGCCACCGGGTGGGACTTCCCCTCAGGAATTGGGACGGTCAATGCCTCGAACCTGGTGTTCAGCTTCCTGGCGAGCGCAGCCACCTTTTCCTCTTCCAGCCTCACATTTCCATCCCAAACTCTCAATACCAGCAGCGCCGCGCAGAGCGTGACGGTCACTAACACCGGGTCCGCCAACCTCACCCTCTCGACGGTCACCATTAGCGGCACGAATGCCAGCGACTTTGTCAAAAGCGCTGACACCTGCTCCGGAGCTACGGTCACGCCCACCAACACCTGCACGGTCGGCGTGAAGTTCACGCCCTCCGCCCTGGGGAGCCGTAGCGCCACATTGAATTTCCCCGACAATGCCGCCAACAGCCCCCAAACCGTGACCTTGAGCGGAACCGGAGGAGGGCCCATTGTCCACTGGCCCGGTCCTATTGTTCTTCCCCCCCGGTCACCGGTCCCGGTCCCGGGGCAACCGATACGGGTTGTCCCACCGACGCCACCTGTAACTGCGCCGATCTCCGTGCCTGGGCCAGCGCCCGTGCCGGCGCCCGGCGTAAGCTTGAAGACCTCTTCACTCACGTTTTCAGGTCAAAGCGTAGGAACCAGCAGCCTCGCCCAGACCGTGACGCTGACCAATCCGGGCGATAGCACGCTCACCCTCACCGGCATCACCACGAGCGACAACTTCCGCCAGACCAACAACTGCGGCGGCAGTGTCGCGGCCGGGGCCTCCTGCACGATCAACGTGAGCTTCTCACCCACGGCCGCCGACTCGCTCACCGGCGCCCTGACCATCACTTACAGCGGCAATGGGGTGGCCGGCAGCAAGCAGACGGTGACTTTGAGAGGAACCGGCACGAAGCCTGTTGCGCGTTAGCCGGGTCCCATAGTTCTTCCCCCTCGGCCCCCCTCGGGCCCAATCCCGGCGCGTCCCGCGAGGCGCGGACGAGTGCGGCTCCGCACCTGGATGCTGGGGCCCCCCCACGACACACACCCATAAGCCGGCGCGGACCCGGGCCGGAAGGCACGCACACGCCGGGCCCGAATTGCGTTCCTCACCCTTATCTTCAGCGGAGTCGGAGGCTAACTTGAATCGAAAAAAGCTGGAGAGCGCATTTTGTGAGTCCCGGCAGGCCGGAAGAAAGCGGGAGCTGGGCAGCTTGCGAAGGGCCGATCTGCGTTTGGCCGCCATGTCGGGACAGGTCGGCAGGGGGGACGAGAGGTTCTATCTGGGGCGCACGGGAGCCATGGCCTCGCGTAATTCCTTAGGATTAGGGATGGTAATGCTTCCACTGCCCACATGAATCACCCCCCGTTGCTTCCAATCGCTGAGGATGCGGCTTACGCTTTCGCGCGAGGAGCCAATGTTGCGAGCGATTTCCTCATGGGTCATGTGCAGGGTGATGCGCAGACCGTCAGCGGTAACCTGGCCGTGCTTGTCTGCCCATTGGAAAAGGAATTGAGTGAGTTTGGCATGGGTATCCGGGGCCAGCGCCAGCATGCGCGTCTGCTGCCAGGCTTTGCTGATCTCCATGCTGAGATGCTTGGCCACACGCAGGGAAACATCGGGATGAGCGCGCATCAACTGAAGAAAGGCCAGACGGGGGAGGAAGCCCACCTGGCTGGGACACAATGTCTCAGCCGTGATAGGGTAGGGTTCATCCGCAATCAGAGAGCTTAGGCAGAGTACTTCCCCGGGCTCCACGATCCGCAGCGTGAGGCTCTGTCCCTCCGCGGAGTTCACATAGAGCTTCGCTTGGCCAGAGCAGATGAGGAAGAGCCCGCGAGTCGGTTGCCCCTCGACAAACAACAATGCCCCTTTGGGGTAAAAAGCTGTTTGGCGGAGAGTATTAAGCGTGGTCAGCGCGGCTTGGGGAAGTTGACAGAACAGCCCTTCGTCTTTTGTCACACACCCAAAGCAGTTTTCGATGACCTTCAAATTGTAGGGGCCGCGTGGTGCATCATCGGACATGTGGTCACCTTGCTCTTGCTATTATGGCCCTAGCAACGATGCCCTTCCAAGGGAAAAAATCAACAGTATGCTGACTTTCTTCGGTAGTTAAGCCCGAAAGGTCATTATTGTCGGGCTTTGTGTCTCTTTCTGCGAGCCGGTTGTGACGCAGGTCACAATGCCCAGGGTTGCCAATCACTGAATCAACCCCTTGTTCCCAATTATCCTCCGCTCATGGTGCAGTTGCTATTTGAGGTAAAAGGCTACCGATATCCCCGGATTATGGGGGTAGTTGAAGAACAGCCAGTATTTTGAATTTGAGGTGAAAAAATGAAGAAAAATCTACACCAGGTTATTGCACTTAGCTTCCTGTTGCTCAGTTTCGGCGCGTTGACGTTTGCCGGGGAAATCAAGGGCAAGGTCACGGCCCATGGTATGCGGTCTGCCGAAAACATCGCCGTCTACGTTGATGCCATTCCTGGCAAGACGTTCGATGCGCCCTCCAAACCCGCGGTGGCGGATCAAAAGCACATGACCTTTGTCCCGCACGTGCTTGTCGTTCTGAAAGGCACCACCGTGCAATTTTTGAACAGCGATCCGGTGGGGCACAACGTTTACTGGCCCTCCATAGACCGCAACAAAAAGCTGGCTCACAACATGGGCACTTGGCCGCAGGGTCAGGAGAAGTCATTCACGTTTAACGATCTCGGGGTCGCCCCGCTGCTCTGCAACGTGCACCCGGAGATGTCCGGCTATGTGGTGGTCGTTCCCACGCCCTATTTCGCTGTGACCGACAAAGATGGAAATTTTGAGATCAAGGACGTGCCCGACGGCAGCTACACGCTGAAGACGTGGAGCGAGGTGGGCAAGCCTGCATCGCAAGCCGTTTCGGTCTCCGGCGGATCAGCCACCGTCGACATTACGGTGACGAAATAATTTTGTGAGAGGACACGGCGAGCAGGTGGCCGGGACGAAGTCTTTTACCTGCGAACCAAGCGGAGCAGCAGCGTGACCGAGCAGCAGACAAAACTCGTTGACCTGGACTGGCTGGAATCGAACTTCCCTTGCATGCAAGCCTGTCCGGTCCACACGCAAGCGGGCCGCTATGTGGCGCTGATCGCGGAAGGCCGCTACGAGGAAGCCTACCGTTACGCCCGCGCTCCCAACCCTCTCGCCTCGATTTGCGGCCGGGTTTGCGGTCACCCATGTGAAACCGCTTGCCGCCGCGGGCAACTTGACGCGCCCATCTCCATCCGTGCCCTCAAGCGCTTTGTTACGGAGCGCCATGGGCCGGAATCGCGCAACCCCTTAGAGATGCACCCGGAGAAGCCCCGCGTGATTCACTCGGAGCGCGTGGCGGTAATCGGTTCCGGGCCGGCGGGCCTGGCGGCCGCGCACGACCTCGCCCTGCTCGGTTATCCCGTCACAATTTTCGAGGCTGCCCCGGTGCCCGGAGGCATGCTGCACCTGGGGATTCCCGAATATCGCTTGCCGCGCGACGTGGTGCAAGCGCAGGTGCGCGAGATCCTTGCCCTCGGGCCGGATTTGCGTCTCAACAGCCGCTTGGGTGACTTCTCCCTGGAAGACCTGCGTGCCGAAGGGTTCAAGGCCATCCTGTTAGCCATTGGCCTGCACCGCAGCCGCGAGCTGATGCTTCCCGGGCGCGATCTCGACGGGGTCATTACCGGAACGGATTTCCTGCTGAATGCGAACCTCGGCTACCGCTTTTCGATTGGCAGCAGCGTGGTGGTGATCGGTGGGGGCAACGTGGCGATTGACGTAGCGCGCACGGCGCTCCGCCAGCAACAATCCCAGACGCTCGATGCGCTCAGCAAAACCCTTCTTCCCGACCGGCTCACCGACCCGGAGCGCGACGTGGCCATGAAGGAGTTGATGGACGTCACCCGCACCGCGCTACGGCTGGGGGCGCGGGAAGTTCACATGGTGTGCCTGGAATCGCGCGCCGAAATGCCGGCGTTCGAGGAAGAGATTGATGAGGCCCTTGACGAAGGCCTGAAGATTCACCCTTCGCGCGGTCCCCGAAAATTCGTCGGCAAAAACGGCAAATTGGCAGGGCTCGAAACCATTCACTGCACCTCGGTCTTCGACGCTCAGCATCATTTCAATCCTGCTTTCGAGTCCGGGACGGAGAGCGTTCTCGATTGCGACACGGCGGTTCTGGCCATCGGGCAGACCTCCGACCTCTCCTTCCTGAAACCGCAAGACGGAGTCGAGACCACCCGGCAGGGGACCGTCAAGATCGATCCCGAGACGCTCAAAACCACGGCGCCTGGCATCTTCGCCGCCGGCGACATCGCCTTTGGCCCCCGCCTCATCATCAGCGCCGTCGCCGACGGCAAGAAAGCCGCGGAGGAAATCGACCGTTACCTGCAAGGTTCCGACTGGAAGCCCCAACCTCGCTATGTACAGATCACGGTGCTCGACCATCACCAGATGGCGGCGGACTACGACGAGTATTCGCGGCTCTCTGTCCCGACGATTTCGCTCGACCGTCGCACGGGCGTGGCGGAAGTGGAGACCGGGTACACCGAAGAAGAGGCTCGCCGGGAAGCCTTCCGCTGCCTCAAGTGCTGGGTCAACACGATTTTCGACGGCACCGAGAGCAAAGGCTCGGAGTGCATCCTTTGCGGCGGCTGCGTGGACGTCTGCCCGGAGAATTGCCTGCAACTTGTGCCCCTCCGTCAACTGAGCATCTCCGACGCGGACAAGCAGCAAATCGTTGCGACGGTGGGATCCGATCCCATCACCTTTCAACATCTGACGCCCGACGAACTTCCCGCCACGGAAGGCTCCGTAATGGTGAAGGACGAAACCATTTGCATCCGCTGCGGTCTGTGCGCTGAACGCTGCCCTGCGCACACCATCACCATGGAAGGTTTTGAGGTCTTTGACCACGACCCTGACGGCGCACAGGAAGAGACCAGGGAGAGTGCATATGCCCGGTGAACCGAAGGCTCCGGGAAAGCCGGAAGAAAAAAGCGCAGTCACCCGGCGCGATTTCTTCAACGAAATCGCCGGTGGGGCGCTGACCATCGCCGCGCTCGGCGCCGCTGTCGTCACGGTAAATTATTCCTCGCCAAACGTTTTGTTTGAGCCGCCCACCACCTTCCGCGCGGGCTCGCCGGATGACTACCCGGTGAATTCCGTCACTTACCTTCAGGACCAGCAGGTTTACCTCGTGCGGACGGACAAAGGGATGTGGGCGTTGTCCGCGGTGTGTACACATCTCGGCTGCCTCACCCAATGGAAGCCGGAGTCCGGCCAGGTCGCCTGCCCGTGCCACGGGAGTAAATTCGCGAGAACCGGAAACGTGGAAGCAGGGCCCGCGCCCCGGCCGCTTCCACATTTTGCCATGACGTTGGGGGAGGACGGAGCTCTGGTGGTTGACAAGCTCGAGGTTGTCAAAGATACGGAAATTCTAAAGGTCTGAGGACGCATGGCCACAACCGCTTGGACACATCAACGGCTCGAACAGCTCCGGCAAACACGTGTCTGGCGCTCGATCTTCCGGCACGGCCCCGCGCGCACCAATCGCACCCGCAGTCTGGCGGTGTTCGGCAATCTTGCTCTGCACGTGCTGCCCGTGAAAGTGCGCGAAAAATCCCTGAGTGTCAGGGCTACGTACTACCTCGGGTCGATTTCTTTCTTCCTCTTCGTCGTGCTGACCATCACCGGAATTCTGCTGATGTTTTATTACCATCCCGCCGTGCCGGACGCCTACCGCGACATGAAAGACTTGATTTACGTGGTGTCGAATGGGGTCTTTCTCCGCAATCTCCACCGCCTCGCGGCTCATGTGATGGTGGTGGCAGTGTTCTGGCACATGTTCCATGTTTTCTACCGCGGCGGATACAAACCCCCGCACGAGTTCAACTGGGTGATCGGTGTAGGCCTGCTGCTGGTCACGCTTTTCTTGAGTTACACCGGTTATCTGCTTCCCTGGGATCAATTGGCTTTCTGGGCGATCACCGTGGGGACGAACATTATCGGCTACGTGCCCGTGCTCGGACGCCCCATTCGTTTCCTGCTGCTCGGCGGCCACATCATCGGGCAGAACGCGCTCCTGCGTTTCTACGTGCTTCATTGCGTGATTTTGCCGCTGGCCGCCGTGGTCCTCATCGCGGTGCACTTCTGGAGAATCCAAAAGGACGGCGGACTCACGGTGCGAGACGATCATGAGTGAGAAAAATAGTTACGAAGTTGGCTTAGGCTCGGACGCCCTCCGGGAGCCCAAGCGCATTGTCTTCATCACGCGCAAAACCTCCGCCAAGGTGAAAGGGGAGGTGGGCCCGCAGCTCATGTCTTTCCCGCACGTCATTCTGCGGGAAATGATCGCCTTCCAGGTTCTCAGCATCATTCTTGTGGTGCTGGCGCTTTTTTGGGACGCGCCGCTCGAGCAACTCGCCAATCCTCTGCTCACCCCGAATCCCGCCAAAGCGCCGTGGTATTTCCTGGGGCTGCAAGAACTGCTCCATTATTTTCCGCCGGTGCTCGCCGGAGTCCTGATTCCCACGCTCGTGATCCTGGCGCTGGTGGTCATCCCCTACTTCGACGTGAATATTGAAGGCGAGCCGCTCTGGGCAATCCGCAGCCCCCGGCGTTTGCAGATTTTTGCGGGAGTCGTCGCGGGGTTGATTGTTTTCCTCGCAATCTACGAAGCGTGGACCGTGCTGGTTCCCACCGTTCTGCTGGGAGCGCTGGGGGTGATTCCTTATTTCGACACTTCGCGCAACTCACGCTTCCAGCGATTTCTTGGGTCGCGTCCGCTGCCGTGGTGGGTGATGACCTGGTTCATCGCCGTCGCCCTGACGCTCACGGCGGTGGGAACTTTTTTCCGGGGCCCGGGATGGTCCTGGGTCTGGCCCTGGAGCTGAAATGCCTGCTGAAGAGATGGGAAAAGTCACAAAACGCCTGCGTTTGATCTTCGCCGTTTCGAGTGTGGTGTTCCTGATCGTCCTTGCCATCTCGCCGGCCCGCGACTACCTGCGCGACTGGCGACGATACGAACGGGATTACGCTCGCTTGGCTGAGTCGCGGCCCGATACCAAGCGCCTGCTGGCTGACTTCCATCCCGAGATCGAGCAAATCTGGGTTCCGCAAATGCAGGTGGTGGATCGCTGCACGACCTGCCATCAAGGCATTACCCTGCCAAGCCTGCTGAACGCTTCCGTGCGGCAACCCTTCCGCGCTCACCCGGCCATTCCCCACCGCGTGCGGGATTGGGGATGCGTCATGTGCCATCGTGGCCAGGGCCTCTCGACGGAAGTTCGCGACGCGCATGAGACCACCCTCGCTTGGGAGCAGCCGATCCTGCCCATCCGCTACATCCAAGCCTCCTGCGGAGTCTGCCATCGCGCTGAGTTGCCGCAAACGCCGCGCCTCGATCGGGGCCGCCAGCTTCTGGTTACGCTCAATTGCGTCGGCTGCCATCATCTTCAGGGGATTGAGCGGCCGGCGATGTTGGGCCCGAACCTGACGAACATCGGAACCAAGGTCAGCCGCGCCTGGATTTACAAGTGGCTGAAGGATCCCCGCACCCTCACCGCGAGCGACGGCAGCGTGCTCGTCAATGGCTACGTCGATGAAAAAGCCGAACCGCGCATGCCCAAGTTTAAGCTGAAACCCGAGGAACTTAGTGCCCTTTCCGGTTACCTCAGCACACTCGCGAGTGAGCCCATCCCACCCTACAAGTTTGATCCCCGGGTGGTGGCCGCCTGGGAAAAGCGGCCCGACCTGATCGATCAGGGCGAGACGCGCTTCCGACAGATGTTCTGCACCACCTGTCATGCGCTCGCGGTCACGCGCGCCGGGGAAACCAAACTGATCGGTGGCGACATCGGGCCGGAGCTCACCAAAGTGGGGAGCAAGGTGGATCCGGATTGGCTGGCAGCCTGGCTGCGCAACCCGCAGTCGTACTTACCCCACGCTGAAATGCCGCGTTATCAGTGGTCCGACCAAGACCTGTATGTGGTAACGCGATACATCGCATCGAAGCTTACCGATCCCAGCTTGTTAAGCGACGTCCCGAAGGCCGAGGCGCCTGCCCCCGATGAGATTCTGGTTGGGCGGCGTTTATTCGCGGAAAAGGGCTGCTCCAGTTGCCATGTCATCAAAGGCCTGGCGCCGCAGATGGACTTCGGGCCGGACCTGGCGAGCCTGGGCGGCAAAACCGTGTCGCAACTGGAATTCGGCGACTCGAAAATTCCCCGCGCACCCGTCGCCTACATCGAAGCCAAGATTACCGATCCGCTCTCCGTGAATAAATCCGCGCGCATGCCACAGTATTCACTTGCTTCGGGCGATTTGGATGCTCTCACCACCGCGCTCTTGAGCATGACGGGGAAATCCGCCACGCCCGGCTTGGAGGGCCTGATCGTCACTGCCGGCCACCCGCAGTTTCGCCCCGCCGGAGCATTCGGGGAGCTCTATGAGCGTTACAAGTGTTACGTTTGCCATCGGTTCAACGGTTCCGGTGGCACCCTCGCGCCCGATCTGACGAACGAAGGAAGCCGCGCCCAGAAAAAGTGGATTGCCGAATTCTTGAAGAATCCCCAAACGCTTCGCCCCACGCTCATTTTCCGCATGCCGCAATTCAACATGACCGAGGAAGAGGTCGCCGTCCTGGCGGATTACCTCAGCATGGTCATGCAGACACCCGCGGTGAATCTGGCCACCCTGGGTTCGAAACAATTCACCCCGCCAATGGCAAGCCTGGGCAAACAACTCTATGAAGTGAAGTATCAGTGTCAGTCGTGCCACACCATCGGTTCTGCGGGGGGATACGTTGGCCCCAATCTGACCAACGTCGGTAACTGGATCAACGCCGCCTGGATCGAGGAATGGCTGAAGAATCCGCAGTCTCTGGCGCCGGAGGGGATCGAGCCGCATCGAGATTTCACCGACGTGGAGCGCACCGCCTTGACCGCCTACCTGATGACCCTCAAACAGAGCAGCCCCGCGCATGGTGGCGGCGGATCGGGGAAAGGCCAATGAGCCCTCGGCTATCCAAATTCGCGAACTCTTCGAGCGGTCAACGCGGCTCCGCCGCCCCGCTGTGCGGAAAGCCTCCGGCTTTCCCCCCAGACACAGGCAAGAGTGCCTGTGCTACCAGTGCCACAGCCACTCCTGGCTGTGCATTCCTCATCGCACTCGCCCTCATCCTGTTTACAGGGTTGGCTACTTCTTGCCGCCAAAACCGCGCTGCGGTCATGCCCGATCCCGCGGCGCAGGCTTACGATAGCGAGCCCGATTGGAGCGATTCTTCGAAGGTGATTCCGCTCAACTACCAGCAGGCGCAGGGTAAGCGTGTGTTCTATCAATATTGCGTGTGGTGCCACGCAGATGCCACGCCCGCCGGCCCTTCCAACCGCTCAAATCTGAATCCCAATCCTCCCCTGGCCAACGATGGCGCCACGCTGAACGCCCTTGGCGACGATTTCATGCGCAACGTCATCACCTTGGGTGGGGCCGCCGCAGGGAAGTCAGCCTCCATGTCCCCCTGGGGAAAGACGCTCACTCAAGACGACATCGACGCGGTCATCGCCTTTTACCGCGCCATCGCTCAACCGCCTTATCAGCCTCCGGCGCGGCCGGGGCCCAAATATTCGGTGAGGTAAAACACCTTGGCCATTTCGCGAACCTCGCCCCATCGCGGTCTGTTGATACTGAACGTTTCCTGGCTCCTGCGTCCCTCGTCACGGACGTGCCAAGTTAGCTCAGCGGGGATTGTGAATCTCCAACTGAATTTTTAGTTTTGGGGTAACTACCCAAACAAGGAGAGTGCTATGAAAAAAGTGGTGATTTCTTTGCTTGCGTCAGTTCCTGCGCTTTCTGTCGCATTTCTTGCCACACTGAATCCGTCCAGCGTGCGGGCTGTTCCGAGCTATGCGCGCCAGACGGGGTTGCCGTGCAGTGGCTGCCACTACACGCCTCCGGAGCTCAACCCGGCGGGACGAAAATTCAAGCTGCTCGGTTACGTTGATAAAGATAAAGACAAGAAAGGGGCAGAGATTAAGGACGATTCAAAAACGCACCATGCGGGGCTTGATCTTCTCTCCTCCCTGCCCCTTTCCGCGATGTTCGAGACCTCATTGACCTCAACGGCAACTCCTCAGCCGGGGACCCAGAATGGCAATTTTGAATTTCCCCAGGATATTTCGCTCTTCCTTGCTGGGGCATGGACATCGCATGTCGGCAGCTTTCTGCAAGTAACCTATTCTACCCAAAATAACCATTTCCACAGCGACAACACAGATATCCGCTACGCGAATAAGAGGGATTTCGGCGGCAAGGAGCTCGATTACGGCCTGACCCTCAATAACAATCCGGGCATAGAGGACCTCTGGAATGATACGCCGGCATGGGGTTTCCCCTGGATCGCGAGCGATTTCGCACCCGCCTCTAGCGCCGCTCCTATCATTAACGGCCGTCTGGCGCAGGACGTCGCAGGACTGGGTGGCTACGCCATGTGGGACAATCATCTGTATGTGGATGGATCGATTTATCGCTCGGACCACGTGGGTGTTTCTCAACCTAATCCCGGAGGCGGTCTTGCCTTCAACATCCGTGGGGTTGCGCCCTACTGGCGCGTCGCTTGGCAGGAATCGACGCCGACGACCCAGTTTGAGATCGGCACCTATGGAATGCACATGGAGTCGACCCCCGGCGCGGTCGTCGGTCTCAAGGATGCATACACGGACTATGCAGTGGACTTCCAGATCGATCGAACGGTGGTCAGGAAGGATGTGTTTTCGCTGCGTGGCACGTATATCCGCGAAAATTCAGCTTTGGCCGCATCCTTTGACGCGGGGTCAGCACAACAAAGCAACCACCACCTGGACACGGTTATGGCCAATGCCGAATACCATTTCGGCAATCGCCTTTCTGGAACACTCGGTTGGTTCGATACCGGGGGGACTGTCGACCCCTTGCTGTACGCGCAGAGCGCGGTGACGGGGAGCGCCAATGGCAACCCCAGAGGCGCCGGGTATATCGCCAACTTCTCGTATTATCCGATGCAGAATATCCAGCTCGGCTTCCAATATACCGGATATACCCGTTTCAATGGCGCCATAAATAACTATGATGGTGCGGGTCGCAACGCGAGCGGCAATAATGCCGTGTATCTGCTGGGACGATTCATTTTCTGAGACCCCCATCAGCTCGAGCGGCAGGATTTTTTCTGGGCGCGATTGAAGACCGCGAAGTGCCTATCGGTTTTGAAGGTCCGCGCCTTTTCGCAAGAAAACCCGCGACCCTCCCCCAACGGGCTACCGGGCTTCAGCTCGCGCCGCCGTCTCGGTCAGGGCGACCCACCAAAAAGGCCGACCGCGTGGTTATTGCACCTGCTCTAACAAAATTCTGACAAAAGGCAAAATTTTGGGCTTGGCAGGTTGACCCAAACCCGCTTGGGGGCGTGCCAGCAAAAGGCTCCAAAATGCCCATAGGTTCCGCTAAGCGTATGAAAACAATGTGGTAATGATCAAGAGAGGATGTCGTCATTTTCAGGCTATATCAATGAAAATAACCCTGTTACAGGATGCTTAATCCTCATTTAGGGCTTGTAATGGGCTGTATTGGGAAGTGTTGGGCATTTGCGGACTATCCACAATGAAATTGCGGAAAGCGGCTGAATTCTTTCCTACATCAAAAATTTTTCAATGACCCGATCACAAGAGGGGTGAAGAGTGACGAGTGAAGAGTGACGAACGAAGAGAGACGAGGAACACCCTCCGAGGTCCGACGTCCGAGGCACATGACCGCGAATTGCAAATTACAAATCGACAATCGAAATTCGGCAATCGAAAATGACTCGATGACCCGATGGCCCGATGAACCGATGAGCCGATTCTCCCGCTTGACTCTCCTCGACTCTCGACGACATACTGGATTCTTCAGCCGCATTGCGAAACGGAATCCCGCGTCGCCCGGTCAGAGACAAATGGCGACAGAGGTGAGATGAATACCGATCGAGCGTTACTGGTAGACCTGTACGAGTTGACGATGGCGGCGGCGTATTTCGAGCATGGCATTGACTGCCACGCCACGTTCGAGCTCTTTGTGCGCCAGTTGCCGCCGCAGCGCTCCTATCTGGTGGCGGCGGGGCTGGACTCGGCGCTCACGTATTTGGAGAACCTGCATTTCACGGATGAGGACGTGCGCTTTCTGCGCCAGCAGCCCGCCTTTCAAACGGTGTCGCCGGAATTTTTCGACTACCTGCGGGAATTTCGATTCCATGGAGATGTGCGCGCGGTGGAGGAAGGCACGCTGGTCTTCGCGGAAGAGCCCCTGCTGCAAGTGACCGCGCCGGTGCTGGAAGCGCAGATTGCGGAAACCTATCTGCTCTCAGTAATCCATTATGAAACCCTGGTGGCCTCGAAGGCCGCGCGGGTGGTGCGCGCGGCAGGTGGCCGCGACGTTCTGGAATTCGGGACGCGCCGGGCGCACGGGCCGGAAGCGGGCGTGCGCGCCGCGCGGGCGGCGTGTGTGGGAGGCTGCGTGGCCACCTCCAACGTGCTGGCCGGCGCGCTATACGATCTGCCCCTGGCCGGCACGGCAGCGCATTCGTGGACGCAGGTCTTCCCCAGCGAGCGCCGCAGCTTCGAAGCGCTGCTCGAGACTTTTCCCGATACGGCCATCCTGTTGGTCGATACTTACGATCCGCTGGTGGGCGCGGAGATTGTGGCCACGCTGGGAACTGCGGTCCCCGGCGTGCGGCTCGACAGCGGCGATCTGCTGGAAAAGAGCCGGCATGTTCGGGAAATCCTCGACCGCCACGGCCTGCGCGACACCAAGATCGTCACCAGCGGCGATTTGAACGAATTCAAGATCGAAGAGCTTACCGCCCGTGGCGCGCCGATTGATTCCTTCGGGGTGGGTACGGACCTGGTCACCTCGCGCGATGTGCCCGCACTGAGCGTGGTTTACAAACTGGTGGAGACCGAAACCGCCGGGGTGGTGGAGCCCAAAACCAAATTCAGCGAGGAGAAGGTTTACTGGCCCGGCCGCAAGCAGGTCTTCCGCTTTTCCCAGGGCGGGCAATACCATCACGACTTGCTCGCTCGCGCCCAGGAAGATTATCCCGAGGCTTCGCCCCTGCTCGAACCCGTGATGAGTGCCGGCCGCCGCCTGGCTCCGGCCCCACCGGTGAAGCAAATCCGCGAGCGCGCCCTGGCCCATCTCGCCTGCTTGCCGGAAGCGTACCAGGCTTTGCGGGGGGCGCCCGTTTATCCCGTCGAGAAGAGCGCGGGGCTCGATCGGTTGCTGGAGGACATCCGCGCGCAGCACTTCGGCGCGGTGAAAGCATCGCATCAAGAGGGGGGATTTTGAGGAGTGAGCGCCATCCGTGAGCCCCTGGTCTTTTTCGATGTCGACACGCAAGTGGATTTCATGTGTTCGTCGGGGCGGCTCTACGTTCCGGGCGCGGAACAGATCGAGCCCAATCTTGAGCGCCTGATGAACTGGGCGCGCGAGAATGAGGTGCCGGTAATTTCCTCGGCCGACGCGCACTCGCCCGACGATCCCGAATTCAAGACTTGGCCGCCCCATTGCGTCCTCGGCACTCTCGGACAGCAGCGCATTCCCGAAACACAATTTCCCGCGCCCGTGGTTATTGCCTGCCGCCCCGGCGCGTTCCGGCCTCCAGTGCGCTGGGTGGGCCAGTTCATCGTTGAAAAGACCACCTACTCGGCGCAGGACAATCCCAACTTCGACGCCCTGCTGCAAGCGCTGGGCCCGCGGCGCGCCGTGATGTTCGGCGTGGCTACGGAATGCTGCGTGCTCGCCAACGCTCTGGCTCTGCGCCGGCATGGATTCAAGGTGGACGTGGTGGTGGACGCAATCAAGCCCATTACCGTGGAGGGCGGCCGCAAGGCCCTCGGGGAAATGGCCGCCGCCGGAGTTCGCACGCTCACCACTGCGGAAGTCTGCCAGCCCGTCGCATTGCCCACCGTTGCATTGCCCACTACCCAAAGTCGCTAGCGCCGTATAGAATGCGCACTAGATTTTCAACCCGCCCCCAGAGGCGGATTCTCATCGACAGGAGGCTTACCGTGATGAAGCGCCTGAACCGAGATGTGATGGTGTTTGCAATGCTTGCCGGCTTGATCCTGGTGGCCGCTCTCTTGGCGTGCAGTAACAATTCCACGCCCGAAGTGCATTCTGTGCCGGCGCCCAGGGCTTCCAAGCCAAACATGACCGATGCCAGACGACTGAGCGACGGCGCCAACAAACTGATGGACGCGATGAACAAGCCGAAGACGTCGTTCCACTTTTCCTTTAAAGGGCAAGAAAACATCAATGACAAGTTCATCAGGGACCAGACCCAGCAGCCTCAGGTTGGCCCCGTGGCTTTGCAAGCGGATATCTCCCCGGAGGAAATCAGCCTGACGGAGACGCGTGGCTCAACCACCAAGACCTCCAAGGCCAAGAAGGGCGATGAAATGAATTGGGCCATGGCGAACCTGACGACGCTCGGAACAATGACCAGCCCGAATTTTGTCATCGCCGTGGCATCCGCCGTCGCGGCTCCGCCGAGTACCGATTTGGTGGGAGCTACTCCTGCGGATAAGTTCACTTTTGATACCACCACCGCCACCCCGTCCCAGAAAATGGGCTTGGACGCTGCCCGCATGGTGTTGACCACAATCAAAGACTGTAAGGGAACGGCTTGGATCGCCAAGGAATCCGGCCTCCTCATCAAGTTCAATGTTGATGCTGATTACTTGGATAAGTACAACCGCGCTTGGAAGGAGCACTACGAAGGCGAGGTTACCCCCAAGTAATCACGTGCGGCACGCGCGTGCGTTCAAGCATTCTGAAGGACGCGCCGGTAAAGATCTTCGTAGAGGGGGATGATGTTGTTGCTGCAAAAGTTGCGGAGGGCACGTTGCCGGGCGGCGCGCGACATCTCGGCCTGTTTTTCCGGGTTGGTGAGGATTTCGAGGGCCCGCGCCGCCATGGTTTGAACATCCCGCGGCTCGACGAGAAATCCCTCCACGCCATCGCGGAAAACTTCCGGCACGCCCCCCACGCGGGAACAGATGGCGGGGACGCCGGACGCCATTCCTTCCAGCGCCGCCAAGCCGAAGGATTCGATGTCGCTGGGCAGCAGCAGCACATCGGCACAGCAGAGCAGATCCTGCACTTGATTCTGTTTGCCCAGGAAGATCACGTCGGCGCTGAGCTTCTTTTCGCGGGCCGTCCATTCAGCCAAGGTCCGGTCTGGCCCGTCGCCGATCATCAGAAGCTTGGCGGGGATTTCCCGGCGAACGAGCGCAAAGATTTCAACGACGTCAGACACGCGTTTGACGGGGCGGAAATTCGACAGGTGAACGAGAATTTTCTCCCCCTGCGGCGCGAACTCCGCGCGGCGGCCCTGGCTGTTGGCGGGGCTAAAAACGTCGCAGTTAACGAAGTTAGGGATGACCTCGACGGGCCGGTGGATTTCAAACTCGCGCTGCGTGACATCCCGAAGGTACTCGGAGATGGCGGTGACCCCGTCGCTCTCCTCGATGGAAAAACGGGTGATGGGGAGATAAGAGCGATCCAAGCCGACCAGGGTGATATCCGTGCCGTGCAGCGTGGTGACGAAGGGAAGGCGGCGCGGCTTCAGCATGGCGCGCGCCAGATAGGCGCTGACCGAATGGGGAATCGCATAGTGCACGTGCAGCAGGTCGAGGGATTCGTTCACCGCCACGTTGGTCATCGCGCTGGCGAGCGCCAGCGTATAGGGCGGGTGATCGAAGAGAGGGTAATTCAGCATCTCCACTTCATGAAAGTGGATGCGCCCGGCGGCTGCGGTAATCCGCACGGGCATCGCATAGCTGATGAAGTGGATGTCGTGCCCGCGCGCGGCCAGTTCGATGCCCAACTCGGTCGCAACCACGCCACTTCCGCCGTAAGTGGGATAGCAGGTGATGCCGATGCGCATAGTCGTCCTGCGGAAATCGGGAGCCCAGCCCTCCGTCGGCTGACGGACTAAGAGTGCGGCTCCTTCTTCTTAGATTCACTGGCAAGCAGTTCGATGCGCGTTACCGTGCGGTGGTCGGCGTGCTGGTCGTAATAGACGATGACGCGGGTGCCGGGAGAGAGAATTTCCAGTTTTTTCCTAAATCCGTCGGCGGTTTCGACGTGGGTGCTATGTTTGATGGGGAAGATCTCCGTATCTCCTCCCTCCACCGAATTAATGCTGAGGATATTGTGTTTCGCGTCGACGGATTTAACGGTGCCGGTATAGGCCAGGTGCTCGTTGGCGCTGATGATCTTGTCGAGGCCTGGGATCTTGGGCTTTTCTTCCTGCTGCGCCGCGGCCATGCACACGAGCATAAGAATGGCTGCAACCACCCCCGCCAGCCGCCAACTCGCACGCCGCAGTGTTCGTAAGAACTGCACCCGGTGTGGGACGGCTTGCTGATCGAAGTGGGAAAAGGTGAGAACTCTCATGATCTATTCTTTTCAATCTGCTTCTTGCGTGTGCTGGTGGTTCCCTTCATTATTGGGTCCACTGCGGGACTCGCCATCTTTATACATAAACCGGATGCAGGATTTCATGATCAGGAGGTTGGGTTCGTTCGGACGATGCACCTTGATGCAATTCTTGTCATACCATTCGATCACCCCGCGGATGGTTTCCCCCTGATCCAAGACCACGACCATGGGCGTGCGGCCCTGCATCTGCTTCAGATAATAGAAATTCTCGGCGTTGGTTTGGTCTGGCGGAGCCGGTTTCTTGCGCTGCATGCGCGCGCCCATTTGGTCCTGCACGTCGGACAGGGTGGGACGGATCAATCGTCGATTCATGTTGGTTTGCTCCTCCAGCCCAAACGGACGGGCAAGGATTCAATTTTACCCCGATGATATGCGCGGGTCGCCGCTGCTTACCTAAGACGCTTCACACAGCGTTTCGGTTTCATACGGCCAATGAAATAAAGACCGCGCTCGGAAAACAGCCGCGAATGAACGGTATAGTAGCACAGGCAAACACCGGTCGCAATCGTTTTAGGCGGCATGGGACACGCTTCAGTCTGGTATTTGAGCCAATAGCGTCGGCCGCTCGGGATTCATAGATTGGATGGCCGGTGGAGGAGGCTCGTTGCCCGTCCACGGCGAAAACCCGCCCGAGGTGGACACGCGGCTATGTGGTTTTTCCGCGCGCGAGGGAAGGGCAGGATGGTTCAAAACGACTCGGCGGAAGAATAGCTCTAAGCTGAACTGGGTTCACGGCCGGAGATCAATTCAATGCCCAGCGTCTCAAAACCGAGCTGGGGATTGACGTTGCGGATTTGCAGGCGGTAAGCCTGATCGAGGCCGGCCTTGAGTTTCTCGATCCCGCCGAGAGTCAGTTTGGGGGCCCAGCCCTTGAGGCGGGCCGTCAGGTCAACATTCACCACGGCGTCGGCTGCCGGGTCCAGCAGGAGGTGCAGAAGATCGGAGAGAAGGGAATAGCCGACTTTGAGCGTTCCTTCAAAATCGTCGCGGTTCTCCGCCAGCGCGCGGGCGGAGTCAAACACCAGCCGCCAGTCCGCCGTTGTGCCGGGGGCGCCGCGGCGCGTCATCGCTTCCAGAAAATCCAGCCAAGGCTGGCGGCGGCGTTCGTATTCGGCGGGGTCGAAAGTCCGGGCACGGGCCACACTGCCTGCCGCCACGCGCGCGGCAAGCGCCTTTTGGGGCGCGGTGAGTTTCCTCTCGCGCGCCAGCAAGTCCTGGATGAGGACTTGGTCGACAGGTTGGAAGGCGACGCGCATGCAGCGCGAACGGATGGTGGAGCGCAGCTCAAAGGCGTTCGGGCAAATCAGGATGAAGCTCGTCGTCTCCGGGGGTTCCTCCAGCACTTTGAGCAGCAGGTCCACGGCCTGCCAATGAATCGTTTGGGCTTCATCGAGAATAAAGATGCGGCGCGGGAACTCGAACGGCCGGGTGTAAGCGACGGCACGCAACTGGCGGATCTGTTCGGCGAGGATGAATTTCGTCAGGGGCTCGATGATCTGGAGGTCGAAGTAAACCAACCCTCCAACCCGGCGGGCGGTTTCTTTGATTTCGCGGCGGCGCGCCAAATCCTCTCGCGCGGCGGCAAACATCTGCTCCGCTTTCCGGCAGCGCGCACACTGATCACAGAAGTCCGCGGCGCCCCGTTCGCACACCAGCGCCTTGGCCAGCATCAGAGCCAGCGTTTTCTTCCCCACGCCCTCGGGCCCCGCAAAAAGCAAGGCTCCGGGCACGCGCCCGCTCGCCACCATTTCGCGGACTGCTGCTACCGCTTGCGGATTGCCGAGAAAGGAATCAAAACCCATGGATTCGAATGCAAACTGCCAAGTTGTGCAAGGGAAATTCAGATCTCGGGGAACAAAGCATCTAATTATTGCCGTTTGATTCCAGGCCGCGAATAAAGCGGTCCATGCGCTCAAAGAGCGCGCGCATCGCCGCCTCGAGCGAGAGCATTGAAGCATCGAGTGCGAGCTTTGAATCCTCAAGTTGTTGGATTCTCGCCTGATGGTTTTCCCCTATGCGGAGCAGCGCGGCGATCTGCTCGTCGTGCCGGGCGAAGCGCTCTTCCCAGCGGCGCTCGGATGTGCGCACCATTTCCGCTGTTACCATCAGATGCTCTTCGATCTTTGCGAATCTTTCCTCGGGGGTCATGCCCATCAGTATACCACCGGAAACCCATACATTCCGCTTGTTTGTCGCCCAGCGGGCCTCGGTTTGTTCAACCGAATGTTGCGTCGGTTGGCACAACAATCGAGCTACGGCATCATGCCTACAGCTTTCGTCTTGGGCGGGGCCAAAACCCCATCAATCAGCGCGCGAATCTGGCGTTGCAGCTCATCGATTGACCGGTCGGCGCGGACCAACTTGATGCGCCCGGGTGCGCTACGGGCGATCGCCAGATACCCGGCTCGCACGCGCTTATGAAAGGCCAGGCTCTGTTGCTCAAACCGGTCATGGCGGGATCGCCGCCGGGTATCACGTCCCTGGGCGCGGGCCAGTGCCCGTTCGGGTTCGAGGTCAAGGACAATGGTCAGGTCGGGCTGAATCTTTCCGCAAATCACCCGGTCGAAGGCGCGTACCGTGGCCGTGCCCAACTGGCGCCCGTAACCCTGGAAGGCGAAGGAGGCCGTGTTATAGCGGTCGCTCACCACCACCTCGCCGCGGGCGAGCGCCGGGCGCACGACCTCCTCCAGAAGTTGGGCGCGCGCCGCGTACATGAGCGCCAATTCGGCCAAGGGCGCGAGTTTTCCAGTCTTCGACGCCAGCAGGATATCGCGGACGCGCTCGCCGGTGCGCGTTCCGCCGGGCTCGCGCGTCACCCGCACTCGATAACCGCACTTGCGCAGGTACTGGACAGCGAGGCGCAGTTGAGTGCTCTTGCCCGTGCCGTCCAGCCCTTCAAAAGTGATAAAGAGGCCGGATTTCATAGTCCTTTGGACCGTTCTTCGCCCAATCGATCGGGGGGAGACGAAAATCGAAGCTCGAAATCCGAAACTCGGGGCGATTTTCGAGTTTCGATTTTCAAGTTTCGTCTTTTCCGACTTTGCATCCTAACACCCGCCCGCAGAGGTAACAAGGTGCCTACACGCGGCGCGGGCAGTGATAGAATGGCACGGTTTCAATACGCCAAGTCCGAAAAATTGCGGGTGGCTCCGCCACGCTCGATCTACCGGGAGAGATGGTCGCGAACCTTCGAGAAAACATCGCGCGGGCCGAGGAGCGAATCAGCGCCGCCTGCCGGCGCAGCGGGCGCCGGCGCGAGGACGTAAGGCTGGTGGCGGTTTCCAAGACGCACCCGCCCGAATTGATTCGTGCGGCATTTGAGGCGGGTCTGCGCGATTTTGGCGAGAATCGCGTGCAGGAAGCGATGTCCAAGCGCCTGGAGCTTGCGGATTTGGGCGCAACCTGGCACCTGGTGGGGCATCTTCAGTCCAACAAGGCGCGGGCAGCGCGCGAGCTTTTCCAATGCGTGCATTCGGTCGATTCGCTTCGCCTGGCGGAGAAACTTGCGCAGGCCGCTGCCCCCGGCGGCGCGCGCCTGCCAATTCTGATCGAAGTGAATCTCGGAGAAGAAACCTCCAAGGGGGGCGTTCGGGCCGGAGAAGTGGCGGTCCTGGCGGAGCAGATCGCGCCCCTGGAGACACTCGAACTGCGCGGGCTGATGGTGATACCCCCCTACTTGGAGAATCCGGAAGACGTGCGGCCTTACTTTCGGCAACTGCGCTCCCTGGCTCGTGATATCGAGGCGCGGAATCTGCCCAACATTTCGATGCGCGAGCTTTCCATGGGGATGAGCCACGATTTCGAAGTCGCTATCGAAGAAGGCGCAACAATCGTGCGGGTGGGGACGGCGATTTTTGGCGAGAGGACATAAGTGCCCGAATTCAAGGTTGAGCGCGAAAACGTAAGCTTTTGGCTGCGGGTCAAGCCTCGCGCCGCGCGTGAGCGGTTGACCGTGGATGCCTCCGGTGAGCT
This sequence comes from Terriglobia bacterium, assembly GCA_049522495.1. GTDB lineage: Bacteria > Acidobacteriota > Terriglobia > UBA7540 > UBA7540 > Bog-366. The sequence continues at coordinate 26,814 of JBEKNU010000012.1, read as the reverse complement.
GCGGCTGGAGTTGCATGCCCCCGCTACGGAAGGCCAAGCCAATGACGCTTGCATCTATTTCTTTGCCCGCGCGTTGCGTCTGCCGCAAGCATGTGTGGTGATCCTCTCCGGCCAAAAGGCGCGGCGCAAGTTGCTGCGTGTGACGGGGCGCTCTGCGGAAGAGAGCATCGCACAGATCAATAAGGCAGTGACAAGTGGCAAGTGACGAGTGACGAGCAAACGAAAAGGCAGCGACGAGTGATCAGTGACGCGTGACAAGCAAACGTAAAGGCAGTGACGAGTGATAGACCTCTTTGCTTGCTCGTCACTCATCACTTGTCACTCGTCACTGTTAGAGAGGGGTCGAAACGTTGAGCTTCACCGAGCGGCTGGCGGAAATTCGCACCGGGTTTGAGCGGGCCTTTTGGGTGGCGAATTTCACCGAACTCTTCGAGCGCCTCGCATATTACGGGGCGAGTGCGGTGCTGGCCATCTATTTGAGCGAGCAACTCCATTTTTCGAAAGAAGTCACCGGCTGGATGATGGGAACCTTTGGGTTCGTCGTGTGGTTCCTGCCGGTGCTGGGTGGGACGCTTGCCGACCGCTTCGGCTTTCGGCGCGCCCTGATGTTCGCGTACCTTGTCATGACCGTGGGCTATTTTCTCCTGGGTTCACTTTCGGCGCCCTGGATGCATGCGGCGCGCCAGGCGCTCGGCGACAAGTGGTTGGTGTTTGGCATATTGATGATTCCGGCACTCGGACCCGCAGTGGTCAAGCCCTGCGTGGCGGGAACCACGGCGCGCGCTTCGGCGGAGAACGTCCGCTCCATCGGGTATTCAATCTATTACACGATTGTGAATATCGGCGGCACGCTCGGTCCGGTGGTGGCCTGGCTGGTGCGCAAGGAAATCGGCTGGGGTATAGAAAGCGTCTTTCGCGTTTCCGCCCTGAGTGTGTTTTTGATGTTCCTGGTCACGCTGGTGTTTTTCCGCGAGCCGGCGCGGTCGGGGGAACAGAAAGTGGCGAGCATCGCGGATGCCATCAAAAATATGTTCGTGGTGCTGGGCAATTTCCGTTTCGTCCTGTTCTTGCTGATATTTTCAAGTTTCTACATCGTGTTTTGGCAGGAATTTATCTCCGCGCCGCTGTTTCTGCGCGGCTACGTGGACCCGAACGCCAACGCTGACCTGTTGCTTTCGATTGACGCGCTCACGGTGATTTGTTTTCAGATTCTGGTGAGCTATCTGACCCGCAAGATTCCTGCCTTTCCGGCGATGACACTAGGCCTGCTCATTTCGAGTTTGTCATGGCTGTTCCTGGCCATCCATCCGTCAACCCTGGGGCTGGTGGCAGCGCTAATCGTTCTGGCGCTTGGCGAAATCACCCAATCGGCGCGCTACTACGAATACATCTCGCGGCTTGCGCCGCCGGGCCAGCAGGGGCTCTACATGGGTTATGCGTTTCTACCCATTGCCATCGGGTATTTCATCGCCGGCCCCTTGGGCGGATACCTTCTTCATGAATTCGGTGACGTCCTGCACCGGCCCCAGCAAATGTGGTGGGTGGTGACGGCCGTGGGACTGGTGGGTGCGGTGCTGATGGTGATTTACAATTACGTTTTTAAGCCCGGGGAAGGGCAAGGGTTGGGGACCGGGGGTTAGCTGTCTCGCTGATTTTGACATGGGTCGTGGCAAGCCCGACCCGCGATGATTGGATGGGACTATCATCGGACAAAGGAGGACTTTATCTATGAATCTTGAGGCAATTCAATCCGCACTTCGCGAAGCCAAGCTTGACGGCTGGTTGTTCTACGACCACCACCGCCGCGACCCCATTGCCTATCGCGTGCTCAATATTAATCCCGTGATGTGTACTCGCCGTTGGTATTACCTCATTCCTACGGAAGGGGAGCCAGGGAAGTTGGTGCACCGGATCGAGGCCAACAACCTCGCGGGTCTGCCGGGCGCGCAGGAGCGGTATTCTTCCTGGCGCGAGCAACGCGAAGGGCTCAGCCGGCTGCTGCACGGCAAAGGGCGCGTGGCGATGCAATACTCAGCCTTGAACAACATCCCCTATGTGGGTCTGGTGGACGCGGGCACAGTAGAACTGGTGAAGAGTTGCGGGGTGGAAGTGGTTTCCTCCGCCGACCTAGTGCAGCAGTTTGAGGCGAGCTGGTCAGAGGAGCAATGGCAATCGCACCTGGCCGCCGGCCAGGTGGTGCACCAGGCCGTGCGGACGGCGTTCGCGGCCATTCGCGATGCCGTGCGCGCCGGCAAGGAGATCAGCGAATACGATGTCCAACAGGAAATGGCGCGGCTCTTTGAGGCGAACGGCCTGATCGCCGACGAGCCTCCCTGCGTGGCGGTGAATGCCAACTCCGCCAATCCCCACTACTCGCCGTCGCGGGAGACATCGCTCGCCATTCATGCCGGGGACTTTGTCCTGTTGGACGTGTGGGGAAAACAGAATAAGCCCGGCGCCGTTTATTTCGACATTACCTGGACGGGATACGTCGGCGAAAAAGTTCCCGAGCAATACACCAAGGTTTTTGAGGTGGTCCGCGAGGCGCGCGACGCGGCCATCATCCTGGTGCAGAAATCCCTGCAAGCCGGACGCATCCTTTACGGCTATGAGGTTGACGACGCGGCGCGACAGGTCATTGACCGGAACGGGTATGGCACTTTCTTTGTGCATCGCACGGGGCACTCGATTGGTGAGGACGTGCACGGCAACGGTGCCAACATGGATAATTTCGAAACCCACGACGAGCGCCGGGTCATCGCCCGCACCTGCTTTTCCATCGAGCCCGGCATTTATTTGCATGACTTCGGCGTCCGGAGCGAAGTGAATGTATTCACCGGAGCCCGCGACGCGTCTGTGACCGGGGAAATCCAAAAGGAGATCGTGCCCATCCTTGCCGCGCCTGGATAAGGTGTGTTAGGTTGGAAGACTTGGAGGAAGGTTCAGGATTCAGCGCCTAAATCCTAAATCCTTGCTCCTAAGTCCTTTTCTTATGGCCAACAAAGTTGTGCAAGAAACATCTTCCCGCCCCGCTCAGCCCAAGCTGACCACTCTGGTGCGGTTGTGCGTGGCGGCGTGGATAGTGCCCGGCCTGGGTCACCTGCTGCTCGGCCGCAAATGGCGCGCGCTGATCCTGTTCTCAGCGATTGTGACGATGTTCCTGATGGGCATCGCCATGCAAGGTGAGTTTTTCAGCACCAATACAGATTCTTATCTCCAAACGCTCGGTTATTTCGGCGAGTTGTGTGTGGGCTTGGCCATGCCGGCAGCGCGCTTTTTCGGCTATGCGGGGGGCAATCCGCCGTTTGTCAGCGCCGACTTCGGTACGGCCTATCTGGTGGCCGCAGGCATGTTGAACACGCTATCGATTCTCGATACATACGACATTGCCGTGGGGCGCAAACCTTAAAAGCAGTGACGAGTGGCGAGTAGCGAGTGACAAGCAAAAAGACAAGACGCGGTTGGCTCGTCACTTGTCACTAGGACCTAAAATGGCTGTTCCACATTTTCCCGCAATGCTCTTGTTCTCCTTTCTCGTCTCCGTGGTGTTCGGAGTCCTGAGCAAGGACACACCGCGCGAGCGGCTTTTGTACGGCGCCACCGTGTTTGTGGCTTTTGTGGGCGTGGCGCTGGTGCTCGGTTGGATTATGTACCCCGTGCCTTGAATCCCCCCGGACAGAAATACCTTTGGCGAGCCAACCCGCCTTGACTTCGCCGCCCAGCGGCCTTAGAGTAGGCGTCACTGGAAGAGATATCGTCCGCACAGCGACAGTTCCTCGCGAGGTGCAAGGCACTCTCCTGATGCTGAGGCCACCGACATGATTCTCCTGGCAAGCACATCGGCGTTTGTTACCTTTCTGGCGATTGCGGTGTTCGGTTTTGTCTTTCTAATCGGTAGTTCCGTCTTCGGTGAAATGTTCGAACATGGGGACTTGGGCCACGACACCGACGGCCACGGCGCGGGCCCCAGCCTCCTGAGCAGCCGCATCCTGAGCGTCTTTGTGACCGCCTTCGGAAGTTTCGGCGCCATCGGCGTTCACCTCGGCTACGGGGTGGGCGTGAGCACGGCGATGGGCTTTGGAGGCGGGGTGCTGTTCGCGGGAGTGATCTACGTTTTCGCCAGCTTTCTTTACAGCCAGCAAGCTTCCAGCCACGTCCGAACCGGCGACCTGGTGGGAAACACGGCGCAGGTGAGCGTTGCCATTCCCAAAGGGGGAATGGGCCAAGTGCGCTGCACGCTGGGCGACACGGTGGTGGAAAAGGTTGCCCGCGCGGCGAATAACGAGGAGATTCCGGTCAACACTCTGGTAAAAATCAATACCATCGTTGGAGAGGTCGTGCTGGTGGACCGCGCAGAGTGGGGGGACAGTGCATACTGACGAGCCAGCAAGAACTGAAATTCGAAAATCGAAACTCGAAAATCGCGCTGAGTTTCGAATCTCGAGTTGCGATTTTTGAATTTCGGCACTCGCTGTCTGGTGACTCGCCACTTTTCTTCGGAGGAATAATATGGAGCATTTTTCGCCCTTTGTTATTATTGTGGCGGCCTTTGCCGCTCTGGCGTTACTTATCGCGATTTCCCGCTTTGCCAAGAACTACATCAAGGTGCCACCCAACGCGGTGGCGATCTTCAGTGGGCGCAAACACAAGCTCCCCGACGGTCGCATGGTTGGCTATCGCATGGTGCGCGGCGGCGCGGCGTTTCGCTGGCCTTTGCTGGAGCAGGTGGATTACCTGTCTCTCAACGTCTTTACGATTCCCCTGGAAATTAAGCGCGCTTACACCCTGAAGGGCGTGCCGATTTCCGTGAAGGCCGTGGCCAACGTGAAGATCAAGGGCGATGACATGTCGCTCTCGGCAGCCGCGGAGCGCTTCCTGGGCATGACGCACGACACCATCCAGAAAGTGATTTTTCAAACCCTGGAAGGCCACCTGCGGTCGATCTTGGGCACGTTGACGGTGGAAGAAGTGAACAGCGACCGCTCCAGCTTTGCCCAGAAGCTGACTTCGGAAGCCGCGCTCGATCTGGAGCGCATGGGCATTGGCGTGGACGTCCTGACGATTCAGGACATCAGCGATGAGGAGGGCTATCTCGACGCGCTGGGAAAGAAGCGCACCGCGGAAGTCAAACGCGACGGGACCATCGGTGAGGCGGAGGCCACGCGCGACGCGAAGATCAAATCCGCGTTGGCGATGCAAGAAGGCGAAAAGGCCAAGTTTGACGCGGACGCCAACATCTCCAGCGCGAATCGCGAGTTTCAGGTAAGGCAGGCGCAGTACCAGGCCGAAATTGAGATGGAAAAAGCCAAGTCCGCGCAGGCCGGCCCCCTGTCGGAGGCGAAAGCCAAGCAGGCGGTGGTGGCGGAAGAAGTGCGCGTGGAGAAGACTCGCACGCAGGAACAGATCGCCGTGCAGGAGCAGGAAGTCCTGCGCAAGCAACAAGAACTCGAGGCGACAGTCATCAAGCCGGCAGAGGCGGAGCGGCAGGCGGCCATTGTGCGCGCGGAGGCCAAGAAGCAGGCGGCGATTCTGGAAGCGGAGGGCCAGAAGTCCGCGCAAATCGCCCTGGCCGAAGCGCAGCAGGAAAAGTTAAAGCAGGAAGGTTTGGGCCGCGCGGCTGCGGTGGAAGCGGAAGGCAAGGCGGAAGCGTCGAAGATCGAGGCCATGGGCCTGGCGCAAGCGCGGGCCATCGAAGCGCAAGGCGTGGCGGAAGCCCAGGCCATCTTGAAGAAGGCGGAAGCCTGGCGCCAGTTCAACGACGCGGCCAAGCTGCAAACGCTGCTCGAGAAGCTGCCCAGTGTGTTGCAAGCTTCGGCGGGGATCTTTGGCGCCGTGGCAGCGCCGCTCGGCAACATTGATAAAGTGGTGGTAATTGAGCAAGGCAACGGGACGGCGGGCAACGGCACCGGCGGAATCGGGCGCATCGCTCAAACAGGGCCGGCGCTGGTCTTCGGCTTGCTCCAGCAACTCCAGGCGTTGGGTCTGGATATTCCTACCGTGCTTAAGCAACTCGGCTTGGATGAGAAGTTGGCTGCATCGTTGAAGCCGGGAGCGCCCTCGGCGGAAGCAAGCGGAGAAAAGAAGTAGGAGGTAGGATTAATGCCGAGCTTGCAACTTTCTTCAACGCTGCACGAGGTGGATGCCGAAGTGCTGGCCATCCATTGCAGCGATCACAGATTTCAAGCCGGATTTTACGAATTCCTGAATCTCAAGTTAGACCTCGATGAAAATTACGACCTGCTGGTGCTGCCCGGTGGGCCGCAGTGCCTGACGCTGGTGGAATACTTGCCGAAGTTTTCTTGGGCGGGCTGGAAGTGGTTCCGTTATTTGGTGGATTCGCACGACCTGAAGCGCCTGATTCTGATTCAGCATCAAGATTGCCGCTGGTACAACGCATTGCCGTTACACCTCCATTCTTCCCCGGAGCCGCGCCAGCGCCAGGAAGAAGACCTCCGGCGCGCGCGGGCGGCGCTCGTCAAAGAGCGGCCGGAATTGAGCGTCGAACTCTACTACGCCAGTTGTGACCCCGGCCGGCAAATCACCATTGACGAAGTCTCAGGCTAATGCCCACTTACCTACAGATTGCGTGGCACGGCGCCATGGCCCTGCTCATGGGCCTGCTGATTGGTCTCGAGCGGGAGCACTCGCAGCGGGCGGACGAACCGCTCTTTGCCGGCGTCCGCACCTTTCCTGTCATTGTTCTGTGCGGCTATCTTTCCGGTCTGCTGACCGTGGCGGGTTTCACCTGGGTGCTCCCGGTGGCGCTCGCGGGAACGTGCGCCATTGTAGTCGCGGCGTATGTGTCGGCAGCGGATGCTGGTCACAAGGGTGCCACCACGGAGTTCGTGGCGGTTCTGGCATTCATCTTTGGCGCCCTCACGGCGCTGGGGTTCATGATTCCCGCCGCGACATTCGCGGTGGTCACCACGCTGCTGCTCTCCATCAAGGCGCCCCTGCACCATCTCGCAGAGAGAATTCGTGAGGAAGAGCTTTATGCCATCCTCAAGTTTGGCATTGTCAGCGTGATTGTTCTGCCGCTGCTCCCTAACCGCGCTTACGGGCCGTTTCAGGTTTTGAACCCGCGGGTGATTTGGTGGATGGTGGTCTTGATTTCCGCCGTGAGCATGATCGGGTACGTGCTGATGCGCTTGCTTGGGGCGCGCCAAGGGGTGGCGGTAACGGGGGCTCTGGGCGGGCTCGCCTCAAGCACCGCCGTCACCTTCGGCCTCTCGCAGAAAGCGCGTGAGGCAGCGGACACGCTGGCGAAGTACTTCGCGCTGGGAATTGTGATTGCTTCCACGATCATGTTCCTCCGGCAGTTGTTGCTGATCTTTGTGATTGCTCCCAGTCTTGGGCATGCTCTGATTCTCCCCGTGGCTCTTCCTGTGGTGATTGGTACGAGTGCGGGAATATACCTTTGGCGGCAAAAAGGCCCCGAACAGGAAGCTGCACTGCAGGTGAAGAACCCCATGGAGTTATGGAGCGCCATCAAGTTTGGACTGCTCTTCGCAGTGGTGTTGTTTGTCTCTCGCGCGGCCTATCAGTATTTCGGCGCCTCCGGTGTCTACGTGGCGGGAGGACTTTCGGGCCTGGCGGATGTGGACGCCTTCACGATTTCCGCGGCGGGTCTGGCTCAACAGGGCGTGTTGGGGCACGGCACGGCTGGCGCGTCAATTCTGCTTGCGGGGGCGATGAACACTCTGGCGAAGGGTGGGATCGCTGCCGTCCTCGGCGGCCGCGCGCTGCGGCGCGTCATCCTTCCGATCTTCTCGGCGATGGCACTGGGCGCGATCGCGGCGTGCATCGTTGTGGCGCGCTCCTGACTGTGGCACGAAAATTGAACGCGGTGAGGGGATTCCGCTCTACTGGCGCCGAGGGTTTTAAATGACCACTGAACAAAGGCCCAGGAAACTCGAGGACGCCCTTATCGTCGAGGCTCAATTGCTCGACCGGCACGAGCGACTGGACGAAGAGCGCCATGCGCGGATCGACGCCCAGCTCGAAGCCCTGGCCGGGATCGTTGGCAAGCTCGGCGACCGTCAACTCATGACCCAGACTGCCTTGGATCGGCTTACCGAGAAAATAGACCGTTTCTTGCGCGGCCAGTCCGGCAACGGCGGACGGAAGCAGGATTAAAGCCGACGCCAAAAAACCCACGCCCTACCCAATGAATGCCGTTATCCGTAGCCATCTCATCCCACCGCTTGTGTTAGGATGCACCCCATGCGCAAACTATTCCTGATTGTTTTCCTGGCATTTCTCAGCGCGCCGCTGCGGGCGGCGGGCACCCTCGACGTGTACTTCATTGACGTGGAGGGAGGGCAATCCACGCTCTTCGTCTCCCCTTCCGGTGAATCGATGCTGGTGGATACGGGCTGGCCGGGCTTCAACGGCCGCGACGCGGAGCGCATTTCGAACGTTGCTAAAGCGGCGGGCGTCACGCGCATCAACTACCTGGTGATAACCCATTTCCACCGGGATCACGTGGGAGGTGTGCCGCAACTCGCCGAGCGCATTCCCATTGGCACCTATGTGGATCACGGGCGAAGCGTCGAAACCGGGAAAGACGCCGACGAACTCTACCACGCTTACGTGCAGGCAAGAGACCGTGCATCCCACTTGATCGTCAGGGCGGGGGACAAGATTCCGATCGAGGGAATCAGCGTGCGGGTCGTGGCCTCCACCGGGCAGGGAATTCTGCGGCCGCTTTTGGGAGGGGGCGAACCGAATCCTTTTTGCGCGAGCACCAAACCTCGGGCGGTTGATCCTTCTGAGAACGCCCAGTCGATTGGCATGCTGATAACATTTGGCAAGTTTCGCATGATCGATCTCGGCGACCTCACCTGGAATAAGGAGTTGGGGCTTGTCTGCCCGGACAACAAACTGGGGACGGTGGACGTGTACCTCAGCACGCACCACGGCCTCGATCAGTCCAACGCGCCAGCCATTGTGCACGCGCTCAAGCCGCGTGTGGCGATAACCAATAACGGCGCTACCAAGGGCGGCTCGCCTGAGGCATTGCAGACGATCCGCACTTCGCCGGGCATCGAGGATGTGTGGCAGTTGCACTACGCCCAGAATGCGGGCAAAGAAAACAACGCGCCCGAACCGTTTATCGTCAATGTGGACCAAGACGCGAGCGTGAGCTGGATCAAGCTATCCGCGGATTCCGATGGCGGGTTCACAGTGACCAATAGCCGCAACGGGAAGACGAAAGCCTATGCGCCCCGGTGAGATTCTTAATGCCTAAGCAGAGAAGTCAGGAGACAGGAGTCAGAAGTTCGAAGGGAGATGGACCAACCCCAGATGGAGTTTTTCTCCTGACTCCTAACTCCTGACTCCTGACTCCTGAACACGGACCTCTCCGCCACTAAATCGAATCGTGGCAAGTGCGGCAGCCGGTAGGGGCGCCCTTTTCCTTGTGACAACTGATGCAAGCGGCCATCGAGGTGGATTTCTCTTTGGTTAACACGTCGCGTTCGCGGACTGGGCCGTGGCAGTTTTCACAATCGAGCTTCGCCTTTCTAACATGAGTCCGGTGTGAAAAGTAAACGTAGTCCGGCACTTCGTAGATGTGAACCCAGGGCACGGGCTTCTTCTGTGCTGCGTATTCGGCCAGCTTCTTGATCGCTGGGCTGTCCGCCTTGATGGTAGCGTGGCACGTCATGCATTTTTCCTCAGGGGGATAGGTCATGGTCCAGCCGTCAGAGGAAATCTGGTGACAATCCTGGCACTCGCGCAGAAATTGTGTGTGCAGCTTGTGGCTGAAAGGAAGGGGCTGCGGTTTTGGGGACTGCGGCTGGAACGTCTTGTCTTGAGCACGCAATACACCGCTCCCCGTGAGCGCCGCAAGAACGAGTGTCATGACGACGGCGCGAAGCGCCCGGGCGACCGGCGGGAAGGCTGTCGATTTCAAATTCGATAGCAATGCTGGGGCTCCGTTACCACCCTCCGCGCACCTGCACCCGACCTTGCTCACGGCAAAGCGAACGCCACGTAGGCATCGCCGGATCGCGTGCGTGGCTTGCCGCCGCCGCCCGCGGCGATGACCACGTACTGCTTGCCCCCGACTTCATAGGTGCAAGGGGTCGCGTAGCCGCCGGCGGGGAGTTGCGCTTCCCACAGCAGTTTGCCATTGGCCTTATCGAAGGCGCGGAACATTTCATCCTGGGTTGAGCCGATAAAGACGATCCCGCCGGCCGTGACGACGGAGCCGCCGATGTTCTGCGTGCCGGTGGGCGGGATGCCGCGCGCGGTTAATTCTTTAAACTCCCCGAGCACCACCTGCCACACGATCTCTCCCCGGTTCAAATCGAAGGCGGTGAGCTGTCCCCAAGGCGGCTTGATGGCCGCATACCCTTCCTGGTCGACAAAGTGGATGTAGCCGGTATGCGAGTAAGGATAGCTGGCGCCTTCCCGGGCGGGCACCAGGGTCATGACCCACGGTTCATCGTGGGAGTTGATGTAATACCAACCCGTCGTGGGATCGAACGAACCGCCGCCCCAATTCGAGCCGCCGTCGAATCCGGGAAAGACGATCGTCCCCTGCAAACTCGGAGGCTGCCAAGTGCCGCTGCGCGATTTCTTAAAGGTCTCCAAAATATAAGCGTGCGCTTCCGGCGAGATGTTGGTGATGTCGTTTTCCGTGAAGACTTGCCGCGTATAGGGCGGCGGCTTCAGCACCTGCTGCTGCGTGGGCCAGGCATTCTCGCCGGGAACATCCGAGGGCGGCACGGGCCGCTCTTCAATCGGGAAAAGCGTCGCACCGGTTTCGCGGTCCAGGATGAAAAGCTGGCCGAACTTGGTGGGCTGTACGGCGGCATCCACCTGCTTGCCACCGATGTTGAGCGTGACCAGGCAAGGCGGACAGGGAAGGTCCCGGTCCCACAAATCGTGGTGCACCACCTGGTAGTGCCAAATGCGCTTTCCTGTGGCAGCATCCAGCGCCAACACACAATTCGCAAAGAGATTACTACCCAGGCGCTGGCCGCCGTAGAAATCGAACGCCGCGGAACCGGTGGAAACGAAGACCCATCCCCGTTTTTCATCTAGAGTCATTCCACCCCAATCGTTGGCGCCGCCCGTGGTGCGCCAGGAATCGCCTTGCCACGCGTCGTTGCCGAACTCTCCGGGGCGGGGAAGGGTGTGAAAGATCCAGGCCATCACCCCGGTGCGCACGTCGAAGGCGCGAATGTGGCCGGGCGCCGCGGGTTCCGGGCCCTCGCCGCACAGCGATCCCAGGATGATCAGGTTCTTGTAAATGATGCCGGGCGAAGTAACGTCATACTCGAGCCCGCTGATGTCGCGGCCCAGGCCGTGTCTTAAATCCACGCTGCCGCCCTGGCCGAAATCGCCCAGGAGTTTGCCCGTCTTGGCATCAAATGCCCACAGGCGGGCGCGCGCAACGAAGAAGATGCGCTGGTCGTTGCCGTCTTCCCAGTACGCCACGCCGCGATTCACCCCGTGCGGCTTGTCCTCGTCCATGCCTTCAAAAGGATCGTATTGCCAAAGGAGTTTGCCGGTGTCGGCCTCGAGCGCGCAGAGCTTTAGTCGCGCGGTGGTGAGATACATCACGCCGTGCACCACCAGGGGATTGCACTCGATGGTGGTGGAGGGCTTCAGGCGGCTGTCGCCGGTGTGATACGTCCAGGCGACTTGCAGTTTGCTTACGTTGGAGCGGTTGATCTGATCGAGCGGAGAGTACTTCGTTCCGGCCCGATTGCCGCCGTAAACGCGCCACTCATGGGCGGGATTGGAAGCCGCCGGTTGGGCGGCGGGAATCGGCCGAGGCCACGCCGAGGCGGCCAGCAACATTGAGGCGCTTTGCTTCAGAAACCTGCGGCGGTTCAACCGATGACGCATATTTGGAAAACCCCCTTAAGAACAGTGACAAGTGACCAGTGGCGAGTGACGAGCAAGAACCACGGGTAGCGCATAGGTCGAATTCAATGTGCGCTCAACCCCGCGTTATAGAGCACGGACTTCCTTCGCCGAAGTGTGATTGGGCGACCAGCCGCCTAAAGCCCCTCCGGCTACCCTGCGGCATCTTACGTCGAGCTGGCGCAGAATTTCAATCGATACCCTCGCTCGGGGGCTGGTACAGCTTGGATTTCCTGGCAACGGGTCAGGTTCAGGTGGGGGGACTACCCATTACTGATGCCGGTCGGTGCGGGTCTGGCCCGACGGCTACCCTCATGGGGCTTTCAAATCGTGTATAATGAAGCTCATCGATGGCACTTACCTCGGGCATCAAATTAGGTTCTTACGAGATTGGTTCGCCGCTGGGCGCGGGCGGGATGGGTGAGGTGTATCGGGCGCGCGACAGCCGCCTGGGCCGTGACGTGGCAGTGAAGGTCTTGCCCACGGAGATGGCCGGCAACGCCGAGCTCATGGCCCGCTTCGAACGCGAGGCACAACTCCTGGCTTCGCTCAACCACACCAACATCGCGACGATCTACGGACTCGAGGAATCGGGCGCTACCCGAGCCTTGGTGATGGAGCTGGTGGAGGGCCCCACCCTGGCCGACCGGATTGCGCAAGGCCCGATCCCGCTTGCTGAGGCGCTGCCCATCGCCAAGGAAATTGCCGAAGCCCTGGAGTACGCGCACGAAAAGGGCATCATCCACCGCGACCTGAAGCCCCTCAACGTCAAGGTGACGCCGGAAGGGAAAGTCAAAGTTTTGGATTTCGGCCTCGCCAAAGCGCTGGCGACGGAACCTTCACCTTCCGCCATGGCGAACTCGCCGACCACCTTTGCGGCTACCCGAGCGGGCGTCATTCTGGGCACCGCGGCCTACATGGCGCCGGAGCAAGCGAAGGGCAAGCCGCTGGACCGCCGGGCGGACATCTGGGCGTTCGGCTGCGTGCTGTTTGAGATGCTCACAGGCCAACAAGCGTTCGAAGGCGAAACGGTTTCGGATGTTCTGGCGGCGGTCATCATGAAAGACCCGGACTGGGCGGTGCTACCCGCTTCCACTCCGGAATCCATCCGCAAATTGCTGCGACGTTGTCTCGAGAAAGATCCCAAACGCCGGCTGCGCGACATCGGTGAAGCGCGGATTGCGGTTGACGAAACCCTGAACGGCAAGGATTCTGTGGCGCCGATGTCCTCACCAGCGGGATCGGCGATGGGGACATCGCCGCTTTCAGGATCGCCGGTGGGGATACCGGCGCTACAACAACCGATGTGGCGACGCGCGCTGCCCTGGGCCGCGGCGGCAATTCTTCTCATAACCACAGTTTTCCTCGCCGTCCTCCTCTTTCGGGAGCCTTCAGTTCCGGTACGGCCTGCTCGGGCTTACATTCTTCCCCCCGAGAAGACCTCTTTTGCTTTTGAGGCGGAAGTTGGAACTCCTGTCGTTTCTCCTGACGGCGAAAGGCTGGTATTTGCGGCGCGGAACTCCTCCGGCGTGGAGATGCTCTGGGTACGCCCGCTTGAGTCGTTGACCGCCCAGCCCCTCGTAGGCACCGAAGGCGCGTCCTTTCCCTTCTGGTCGCCGGACAGCCATTTTGTGGCCTACTTTGCCTCAGGCAAACTCCTGAAGATTGACACTTTCGGCGGACCCACCCAGACGATTTGCGACGCTCCCAACGGGCGCGGGGGAACGTGGAGCGAAAGCGGCACCATAGTTTTTGCCCCTCTGACATCCGGCGGACTCGAACAGGTCTCAGCCGCCGGGGGGACCCCCACACCACTTGGTCTAATTGATAAATCCAGCCCGCTAACCTTTCGCTGGCCGGTCTTTCTCCCCGACGGGCGCCACTTCATCTTCTGGGCGGGCAACCCCTTTGCCGAGGTTTCCCAGAGCGCCAATGGGATTTATCTTGGGTCGCTGGACGGCAAAGACCCGAAATTCCTCGTCCCGGCCGAAAGTGATGCTCTTTATGCGCCTCCGGGCTATCTGCTTTTCCTGAAGGGGGCGACCTTGGTGGCGCAGCCCTTCGACGCGCGCCGCCTGGAACTGACCGGCGAAGCATTCCCGCTTGCCGAGCACGTGTCGAACCCGCTGAACTATCGCCTCGGTCAATTCTCTGCCTCTCAATACGGCGACCTCGTGTACCACAGCGGCTCGGCGGCTCCAGGTCAGGTTGTCTGGATGGACGCCAGCGGGAAGCAACTGGGCACTGTGGGCGAGCCAGGTCTCATCTGGGAGGTGCGGCTCTCGCCGGATGGCAAGACTTTGGTGGAGACGGTCGGGGACTTGCACTCGAAAAACAATGATCTCTGGGTGGTGGATCTGGTCCGCGGAGTGCGCACGCGGTTTACTTTCAACCCCGCGCTTCACGCCTTCCCCGCCTGGTCGCCGGATGGAGCGAAAATCGCCTTCTCCTCCACCCGTAGCGGGGATTTTAACATTTACCTCGAGTCGGCAAACGGAACAGGGACCGCCGAACCTCTGGTGGAGGACAATGGAGTAAAGCGTGTCAGGGACTGGTCAAGGGACGGGCGTTACATCGCCTATGATCGCTTGAGCCTGCACGGGGAGACGGGATGGGCCATTTGGATCCTCCCGCTTTTTGGGGATAAGAAACCATTTCCGTTCCTCCAAAGCCAGTTTAACGAGCAAGTCCCGTCATTCTCCCCGGACGGCAAATGGCTGGCATACGATTCCAACGAATCCGGCAGGGTAGAGGTTTATGTGGTGCCGTTTCCGCAGGGTAACGGCAAATGGCAGGTTTCGACCAGCGGGGGTTCGGATCCGCTCTGGCGGCAGGATGGAAAAGAACTGTTTTACCTTTCCCCTGAAAACAGGCTGACGGCAGTGGCGATTCAGGAAAAAAGCGGCTCGCTCGAAATCGGTAACCCCCAGGCATTGTTTCAGGTGAATCCTCCAGCGACAGTTGGAGTCGTTCCTTACGACGTTGCGCCCGACGGAAAGAAGTTTGTTGTTCTCACGCAGCCTCCGCAGTCGAGCGCGGAACCAATCACTCTGGTCACGAACTGGATGGCCTTGTTGAAGAAGAAATGAGCTCAGAATTCTCGCAGTTCAAACTCTGCGACATGCCAGCTACCACCTAACACCACCCCCTAAAGGGTTATGGAATTGTCAACCGGAACCCGGCTCGAAAAAGGATGGGCGGTCCACTGGTGAGCACGGGTGTGCGGGCCACATCGTACCGCTGGTTCATGAGATTCTCTCCCGCCACAAAGATCTCCATGCCGTGCCCTATGGGGCGCGAAACAAGAGCGTCGAGCAGGAAATAGTGATTCAGCAAGAGGGTATTTTGATCGTTGTCGAAGGCGGAGCCCACAAAACTCCCTTGCATCGCGGCGGTCACCCGGCGCGGGCGCGAGTATTTGACCTGAAAATTCAGGTCATGGCGGGGAACGTGGGGGACCAGCAACCCCACTAGCTGCGTGTTGGCGGGGAAGCTCGTTACGGTGGCGTCCACATATTGCAATCCTCCCGAGAGGGCGAGCGTATTGGTCAGCCGCGCCTCCGCATCAAATTCGGCGCCGCGTGAGCGCGTTTCGCCCAAATTCTGCCGCTGCCCGGTAATCAGGGTCGGGGTGGTGGAGAGGGTCACGTTGGCGATGGGGTCGTTGATGTCACTCCAGAAAAAGGTCCCGCGTACGCTCAGCCGCTCATGCCACGCGTTGTAGCTCGCGCCGGCTTCCGCACCGGTCAATTGTTCCGCGGTCAGGCCACTATTGGCGAGAGTCAGCGTATTCCCCTGGCGAAAATTCCGGTAGAGTTCGTTCAAAGTGGGAGCGCGAAACGCCCGGTATAGGGAGGTCCGAATCACCAGGTTTTCCTTCACTCGGAAAAGGGTGGAAAGTCGCGGGCTGAAGGCCTGCTCGCTGCGCGTGTTGAAGTTGGTAACTTGCCAAGGTCCGGAGCTGGCCAGCGGCCGCGTGACGGAGAGCGCGTCATAATTCCGCCAGTCATCCACGCGCATACCGCCGGTGATGAGCCAACGCGTGCCGATGCGGAGGATGTCCTCCCCGTAGAGCCCCCACAGGCGCTGCCGTCCTCCCGCCCCCACGGCGGAGGATAATGCGCCGGAAGCGAACATCAGCTCGTTGCTTGCACCACGGATTTCCTGGCCGTCGAACCCGGCGGCAAGCGTCTGGTGAGTGCCCGCCGTGCGCGTCCACTGCGACGAAAATCCAGCTTGGTAGGAGGGCACGCGCTGGATGTCGGTGCGTGTCTCGCTATTCCGGTTGGACGCGATCGAGGAAAAGGATTGATCGTAATCCTCCGGGCCACCATAGGCGCGAAAAGTCAGAGCGCCTGCCGCGGACGATTGCCAGTCGGCGCCCAAGGCAAGCTGGCGAAGGCGAGTGTCATTATTTTGCAGCGGCGTGCCGTTCTTGCGACTATCTTCAAAAATCGACCCGCGCGCGAACGCTCGTCCCTGTTCGGTAAGCCGACGCTCCAGCGTGAACTCTCCGGCAAAGTGCTCCGATGCCACGGGGGTATCCACACTGCCCTGCGAGGGAGGCAACACAGAAACGTAACCGTTCGTGTAAAACCCCTCACTGGAAACAACGGCCAGCCAGGGGCCCTGCCGAAGGCTGGCGGTGAGGGACGCATCCGGCGTCTGTTCGTTTCCGTAGAAGGTCTCGAGGGATAGGGTGGAATCGTGAAGGCGGCGCGGCACGATGTTGATGACGCCTCCCAGCGCCTCGCCGCCATAGAGGTCGGAAACGCCGCCCTCGACCACTTCCACAGCGCCCACGGAGGTCTTGGGGACGCGGTCCCAGTAAACCCATCCGCCGAAGGGGTCGGCGAGCGGAATGCCGTCGGAAATCACCAGCGCGCGGCTGGCCCCGCTGGTTCCGACGCCGCGCAGCGAAACACCCAGGGAGGTGGGATTGGCCGTCAGGCTGCCGTTGCGGCGAAACAGCATGAACCCGGGAATCTCGCCCAGCGCATCGTCGAGCGTAAGCGCCCCGCTTGAGGCGAGATCCCCCCGATTTAACACCGTCACGCTCGATGCCGTGTCGCTAACCCGCTGTGCGGTGCGTGTGGCGGTGACGGTGACGCGTTCAGTCGGGGCTTGGGGAGCAAGGGTGATCTCCATCGGTCGCGAGCCTTGGGTGCGCGCGTCCCAGTTCTGCTCAACGGGGGTGAAGAGGCCGCTGCGCACGCGGAGCGTCCCCTCCGCAATAGGCAAGCGGTAAAAATGGAATCGTCCCTCGCTGTCAGCGAATTTGCTCGCGTGGAAGCGGGCATTGCTCAGCGTAACTTCTGCGCCCGGCACGGCAGCGCCGTCGCCGTCGCGGACTGTACCTTCCACTTGGAAGGAGGCCTTCTCCTGGCTCAAGCCGTTCCCCGCGGTGAATGTGAGCAGGGTGGCGAGCGCCAAGGCCTTAGTGTTCCCGTTTATCATCTGCGCGAACTTCGTCCCTCGCAAACCAGGTACACTTACGTTTGAGCCGCCAAGCGCGCTGCCTTGAACGCGATCTAGCAGAATACTGAATTCCTGGAATGCGAGCTCGCTTGAAGTGTGCCCCCACGACCATTTTACATGACCGCCACGGCGTTCGAGGGTTGAGTTGAAACTTCCGCCCGGTCACAGCCGCATCCGATTCGCCCCGCGCCTTTTCCCTTGACATGGTTTATTGCTGAGCGAAAATCCAGGCTCGACACGATTGTGCGAATGCCAATGGAGGATGGGAGAGAACATGGCGGAAAAACGCAAAGGCAGAAAATACGCTCGCCGGGATTTTCTAAAAGGGGTCGCGGGCGGCGGCGCGCTGGCGTCGACGCTCGGGACGCCAGCGTTCGCCGGGCAAAGTAACAAGACGGCTACCGCCAGCGCGGGCGGAGGCGCCGCACAAAAATCATCTTCCTCGACGCTCGCCCCCATCGACTTTCCCCGCATCTTTACGGGGCGGAACCTGAAGATGATCGCATTTCCGCTGGGAGGCATCGGCACGGGCACGGTCTCACTCGGGGGCCGCGGGCAACTCCGCGATTGGGAAATCTTCAACCGGCCCGACAAGGGAAACGAGTTGAGCTACGCCTTTCCGGCCATTTGGGCCAGGGTGGGAGAGGAAGGACCCGTGGCGCGCGTGTTGGAATCGCGCCTCCAGCCACCGTACGAAATGAACTCGAGCGGCCTCGGCTCCGATAACGCTCCGGGTCTGCCGCGTCTTGCCGAAGCCAACTTTACGGGCGCGTACCCTTTCGCGCGCATCTCTTTTGGCGATTCGCAGTTGCCGGTGCAGGTGCACCTCGAAGCTTTCAATCCGCTCGTGCCTCTGGATGTGGACGCCTCCGGGTGGCCGGTGGCGATTCTGCGGTACACGATCCGCAATGCCAACAATGCCCCCGCGCGAGTTGGCATCGCGTGGAGCATCGAAAACCCCGTGGGCAAAGAGGGCAGGCAGGCGGCTTTTCGAGAGGTCCCGGGCCTGAGCGGCTTATTCATGAACAACCCCTTCCTGGCGACATCCCATCCTTTGAAAGGCACGTTCGCGTTGTGCGCCGTGGGAGCGCCCGAGGGCAGTGTCTCCTATCTGCGCGGGTGGAAGCGGGCCGAGTGGTGGAATGGCGTGCTGACTTTCTGGGACGACTTCAGCGACGATGGCGCGCTGGACTCCTCTTCTCTGGCCGCCACGCCTGTGGGCTCCCTGGCGGTGACGCAAACCATTGCCGCGCGGCGCGAGGCATCGGTCACCTTCCTGCTCGCCTGGCATTTTCCCAATCGCACACCGGATCGCTGCGGCTGGGCGGCTCCGGATGGCGTGCCCAAGACCACCCTGGTGGGGAACGCCTATACCGAACGCTTTGCCGATGCCTGGGACGCGAGCCGCCAAGCCGCCGACCAACTCCCGCAACTCGAAGCGCGCACGCGCGCGTTCGCCCAGGCGATGGAGTCATGCACGCTGCCGCCGGCGCTGCTGGATGCGGCCACCAGCACACTTTCCACTTTGCGAGTGAATACGTGCTTCCGCACCGCAGACGGCGAGTTTCACGGCTTCGAGGGTTGCAGCGACCAGCGAGGCTGCTGCCATGGCAACTGCACACACGTTTGGAATTACGAGCAGGCCACGGCGCAGCTCTTTCCCAAGCTGGCGCACTCGTTGCGCGAGTCGGAATTCCTGCGCAACACCGATGCCAACGGTTTAATGGGTTTCCGCTCCTATCTACCCGACGGCAAGCAGATCTGGCAGAGGGCCGCGGCCGATGGCCAGATGGGCTGCCTCATCAAGCTTTACCGCGAATGGAGACTCTCTGGCGATACAGACTGGCTGCGACGGTTGTGGCCCAACGCCAAGCGCGCTCTGGAATTCGCCTGGATCGAAAACGGCTGGGATGGCAACCGCGATGGCGTCGCCGAGGGTGTTCAGCACAACACCTACGACGTGGAGTTCTACGGCCCCAATCCTCTTTGTGGGATCTACTACCTGGGAGCGTTGCGCGCGGGCGAGGAATTGGCGCGTGCCGTCGGTGACCAGAAGTCGGCAGCGGAGTATCACCGGCTTTTCGCGAACGGCAGTCGCTGGTTCGACCAAAATCTCTTTAACGGTGAGTACTACATTCAAAAAGTTGAGGGGCGGCCGGCAGATCAAATCGCTCCCGGCTTGCGCATCGGCTCAGGGGCCGCGAACACCCTCGCGCCGGATTACCAGATGGGCGACGCCTGCCTGGCGGATCAGTTGCTGGGCCAAATGCAGGCGCATGTGGCGGGCCTGGGATACCTGTTGGATGAAGCGCACGTGCGCACCACGCTGAAGTCGCTTTATAAGTACAATTACCGGCCCAATCTGAGCGAGCATGCCGATCTTCAGCGCACGTACGCGCTGAACGATGAGGGCGGAGTGGTGGTGGCCACTTATCCCTTGGGCAAACGTCCGGAGATTCCTTTTCCCTATTTCGGCGAGATTTGGACAGGATTAGATTACCAGTTTGCGGCGTCGCTGGCATTCGAGGGGATGACGACGGAGTCGCTGCGGGTAATCGAATCCGCCCGCCAAAGACATGATGGCGAGCGGCGCAATCCCTGGAACGAGCAGGAGTGCGGCCATCACTACGCGCGCGCCCTGGCGAGTTGGGGCTGTTTTGTGGCCTGGAGCGGCTTCCGCTATTCCGCTCCCCAGCGCGAACTTACTCTGATGCCGCGCACGCGCCGCCAGGCCTTCCGCTGCTTCTGGTCGGTGCCGTCAGGATGGGGCAGCTTCACGCACACGCTCAAGCCGCAGGGTCAGAGCGTACAAGTCCAGGTGACCGAGGGTAACATCGCCATAGCGCGCTTGGCCGTCAACGGCCTCACCAAGGGCCAATTCAATAAAGTCTCGGCGCGTCTGGGGACGCAAGTGTTGCGTGCAAGCGTGAATACCGAGACCGCGCGGCGGGTTATCGCTCTCGACCGTGAAGTTGCGGTGACGCCGGGGAATTCGCTGGAGATTGCGCTGACGGCGTGAGGGAAGGAGGCCGAAGGCGGCGCACCGTTGCCCGTGGCTTGGATAGACTTTCCCGGATCGCTTCCCCTCATTCCCCTCAACCCACGTCCCCGGCATCAGTGCCACGCGCCGATAAGGCGACGGAGGAGGATAAGTTCACCCAGGTGATAGGCGTTGTGATCGGCCACGAGTAACGCCTCTCGAAGGATGGTTTGCCCATCGCCGTGCGGGATTTTGGCGAACAGATCGGTCGTTTCGTCGGCTACCAGATCGCACATTGCCTGAAAATCCTTGCGAAAAGCCTGCACGCTCTTTGGCCACGCCGTTTTGCCCGGAGGGGCTTGTGTGCGGGGCAAATAACCTTGTGGGAATTCCGGCGATTGGTGATGCGGATTGCGGGAGAACTCCAGGATGTCCCACTGAGCGATGCGCATGTGCTCGAGTACTTCCCAGGGCGAGTGCTCGGCGCCGCGGGGCCTTTTCCCGCGCACACCGACCGGGAGGTCCTTGACCGCCGCTTCAAAATCCGCGTGGGCGTTACCTCCCTTGAGAAGACTGAGCAAGTGTTGCCGCAAAGCTGTGTTGTTTTGCGTCGGCATAATTTCCCTCCTCTACTCGGACCAGAGTCCTTAATCCTTCAACCCCGCCAAATGCGGATCGAGTTCTTCATCCGACCGCATCAACTCATCCCACGTGTACTCCGCCTGCTTGTAGGCGGCGGTTCGGCCGAGGATGGTGGTGAGGTTGCTTCGCACCGAGGGCGGCACGGTGGAGTAATCGTGCTTCCCCGAGGTGACTTGGTCATAGAACGTGGCGATGTTGCGGACCGCGCCGGTGGTGTACAGCATCCCGTCCCTTCCTCCGCGATAATTCGCCTTGCCCTTGATCCCCACGTCGCCTGCGTAATGGGTATCGATGGTGCCGTCGGTCCCAAACATCGTGCAGGCGATATCGTCGGCGCCCTCGCCATATTGCTTGGAATAGAAGGTCACCAGCACGTCGTCGCGAAACCAGAAGATCACTGAGAAGTAGTCCCACACGTCGCCGACGGTGCGGGACTTGAGGCCGCCGGTGCCCAGCGCTTTCACCGGATGCTGGTCAAGGACCCAGGTCATGACGTCCAGGGCGTGGATGTTCTGCTCGGTGATGATGTCGCCGGAGAGCGCCTGGCTGATTCCCCAGGCGCGCAGGCGGCGTTCGGGATCCTGGGGATTGACCATCAAGTCCGGAATCATTTTCGGCCAGGGTGAGCCGGCCACGTACGACGCCTCGCCGCTGATGATGCGGCCAATATCGCCCTCCTTCTGCACGCGCCGGATGGCTTCCTGGTAAAAGGGGTCGGTGCGCGTCTGGAAATCGATCAGGAAGGCGAGGTTCTTCTCCTCCGCTTTCCTGGCGCTTGCCTCAATGCTGCGGCAGCCGGGAACGTCCACCGCCACGGGCTTGGCCACGTACACGTGGGCGCCCGCCTCCACCGCGGCGGCGGCCTGTCCATGGTGAAAGTACGGTGGGCTCTCGATGGCCACCGCGTCCACCTTTGCTTCCAGCAATCTTTGGTAAGCCTTCAGGCCTGTGAAGCGCCGGGACGCGGGCACGTTGAACTTGTCGCCAAAGGGATTTACCCGGTCGGCAAAATAATCCGCGGCGGTGGTGATTTCGTATCCACCTTGCTTCTGGAAAAGACCGGCGATCCACGTGCCGCGCCCGCCGCAGCCAATCAAACCGAGAGAGATTTTGGAATTCACCTGCGAACCGCGCGCCAGTCCCGGCTTCATGATGCTGAAGGCCATGGCAGCGCCCCCGGCGCCCGTCAAGAATGCCCGACGATTCAGGCCGCTTCGGCCGTCCCCCGCGCTGGACTTGCCCGATTTATTCCTCATTTTATGACCTCCTTGCTATGAAAAGGTTTTTGCGGGTGCAAGAGTAGCACCGGAGAAACCTGATGTCTATGCGGGGCGGGTAGGAACTTCCCGCTTTGCCTTGACACCAATGCAATTCGCACGGAAACTTTGCTTCCCGATAGCTGGGCCTCAAGCGTCGTAATGAAATGGAGGTGGGCTGATGTAGAGGCGGCTTTACGCCGCCATGTGGCGAGGTAAACTCACCGCTACGATATCAAATTGACCCACCATCCATGAAATCGATTCCCCCATTGGCCACTTACCGGGTCAGAATATCAGCGGAGGCCTAAAATCATGGGAATAACACGCAGAGAATTCATTCAGAACTCGGCTCTCCTCACCGCGGCCATGGCGAAGGCGGCTGAACCGCCCAAGGACAGTGGTTCTCAGGGTGGGATCAGCGAGCGGCCAAACGCCGGGGCGCCGATCTTCCCTTACGGCGCCGTCTATTTCCGGAAATCGAATCCCCCCGAGCAGGATTGGGCGCGTGACCACGAGACGGCAGCACGCATGGGCATGAATACATTTCGCCACTGGTTTATGTGGTCGGCGATTGAGGTCGCGCCGGGAAAGTACGATTGGAGTGACTACGACCGCATGATGGACCTTGCGGCGCATAAACGGATTCGGGTCATCATCGCGGAAATCGACTCGTGCGCTCTCGAATGGGCTTATCGTCAGTACGCCCATGCCCGGTACCGGTCGAGCGATGGCACGGTGGTGGGGAGCGACATATCTCCGAGTAGTGCGACGGGAGGCTTTCCGGGATTGTGCCTTGATAATCCCGACGTGCGGGCCGCGGCGGAGGAATTCCTGACCGCTCTTGTCGAACACTACCGCCATCACCCCGCCCTGCTCGGCTATGACTTATGGAATGAGAACTCGTACAACGGCGGAAGCCCTCACGCCATGTACTGCTATTGTGACGCCACAAAACGCAAATGGCGCGAGTGGCTACGTGCCCAACATGGGTCGCTCGAGCAACTGGGCAAGGCTTGGTTCCGATATAGCTACCAAACCTGGGATGACGTCGAGCCGCCCCACTCATTCTCCGGCTATCCTGAAAGCCTGGATTGGTTGCAGTTTCGCATTGATAACGCCTTCGATTTATTGGACTGGCGCGTAAAGTTGTTTCGCAAATTGGACCCCGACCATCTGATTACCGCGCACGGGGTGGCCGGAACACTCGAAACCCTGCCCTCCAACGCGCATAACGAATGGCGTTCAGCTTCCGAAGTGGATGTTTGGGGCCTGACGTGGATCGCAGCGCGCAAGGGCGACGAACCCTGGAAGCAATTCCAGGCGCTGGATCTGGTTCGGTGCGGCGCGCGCGGCAAGCCGTTCTGGCATGATGAGGCGCAGGGAGGGCCGCTCTGGATGCAGCCGCAAGTCATCGGTCGGCCGCGTGAGGACGGCCGTATTCCCGACCCTGAAGATGTCCGGCTCTGGAATCTCGTTTCTTGCGCCGGGGGAGCGAGCGGCATTCTGTACTGCCGTTGGCGGCCCCTCCTGGACGGCCCCTTGTTTGGAGCTTTTGGTCCTTTCGGCATGGACGGCTCGGTAACCCCGCAGGCGGAAATGGCCGGCCGCGTGGCGCGATGGGCCAACGAGCACCCCGATCTCTGGAAATCTCATCCGGTCAAAGGAGACGTTGGGTTGGTCTTCGCTCCCGAGTCTGAGCTCTTCAACTATGTGCAGCAGGGAGAGACCAGTTTTTATTCTCAATCCATTCGCGGAGCATACCAGGCGTTTTTCGATTCCGGCATTCAACCGGATTTTGTCGCCGTCGACGATCTGAGTCTCTACAAAATCGTGTATCTGCCGTATCCCGTCATGTTGAAGCAGGAAACCGCCGCCAAACTCCGCAAGTATGTTGAACAAGGGGGCACATTAGTCAGCGAAGGATTGCCCGCCTACTTTGGCGATCGCGGCCACGTGGGCACGACTCAACCCAACTACGGACTTGATGAGGTGTTTGGCGCGCGCCAAATCTACGTGGAGTTTGCTCCTGACATTTCCGATGGGTTGATGCTTGAAATCAAGGGTAGCGAAATCCCGGGCCGCTATTTCCGTCAGGATTATGAATTGCGCGGTGGCGAAGCGGTGGGGCACTACTCGAACGGTCATGTTGCGGTGGTGGAGCACCAGTTTGGCCAAGGCCGTACGCTGTTGATGGGTTCATTTCCCGGCGCAGGCTATTACCGGCATCCTACTTCCGCCGCTCGGGATTTCTTCGCGGGCTTTTTGAAGATGGCAGGAGTCACTCCGCTGTTAAAGATCAATGACTCCAGCGTGCAGGCCAGGCTGCATCAAGGATTGGGCGGGACGTACCTATGGATCACCAACCCCACACGGAGCGGTCGAACCGCAAGCATTTCGTTGGCTCCCAGCGTTGGAAACTTCACTTCCGCCGAGGATCTCTGGGGCAAACAGTTTGTCGTGCTCAGCCATAATCAAATCAACGTTGGTGTTCCCGCGCGAGATGCGGTGGTGGTGGCTCTGCGCGCCTAACGCTGAGGCGCTGAGACGGAGGATAGGTGCCAGGTGTCAGGTATCAGGTGTCAGCCGGATTGCGCAGAACGCAGCTCCGCGATTGGCGTCCATCTCCCGCGCTAAAACGCAGAGTTGCGCTCTGCGCAATCCGGTCAGATAGCCACACCGCCAGCGCGCTATTTCACGGTGAAGCTGATGGAAGACAGCACCGTGCCCGCGTCGTCGGTCACGTCGACTTTCCAGCTCCCGGATTTGACCGATTTGCTGCTCCAGGTGCGCGTGGAGGCGAATTTGAGGTCGAGAGAATATTCAAAGACCTTCTTGTCGCCCAGATACCACACATGCTTGATGGTCGCAGGAACGGTCTTGGTGGTGACTTTGGTCCAGCAGTAAACGGTGCCCACGGAAGCCTCGAATTCCTTGTTCTCGCCCACCGGGTCGAGGTTACTCACGGAGGTTGCGGCGACTATCTTTTCAACCTTGATGCCCTGATCCGGAGCCTTGCTCGATTTCTCCTGCGCCGCGGCAATGCTAAGCGTAACGAGAACGCACAAAAACAGCCCAACGAGTCGTTTCATAAGGCACCCCCCGTCAAGACGGTTCGAACTTTCGCCGATCATCAACCGATTCATCTACCCGGCGGTATACACCTGTTCGGACAACAAGGCAAGCGGGCAAAGGCAGCGGGCAAAGGCGGCGCGGCCCCCCGCTCTTGGGGTCAGTGGCTCTTCTATACGAAAGGCCGCAGAGCCACGGAGAAGCGGTGAACAAATCCCTGAATGAGCAAAAGCATCTCGCGCAGGGGCCACGAATAATGAATTCTGAACTACGCACCACACAGATTTGGGTTCCTACCCGGGATCCCGAGTCCCGGGTTGCAGAGCTACGGTTGCGATTCAGAAGGGGTAAGGGAGCAATCGGGATTGATGAGCAGCCACAGGGCGCCGCCGATTACGCAAAAGGCGGCGGCGGTCAGAAAGGAAGCGGTCCATCCATAATGCGCAGCGATGGCGGGCGTGGTAATGGCGGTGAGGGCGCTTCCGGCCTGTGCGCCCATGTTCATGAAGCCGGAGAGCGAGCCTGCGGAACCTTTTCCGAAGTCGGCGGAGAGCGCGAAGTAAGAGCTTTGCGCGATATAGAGCGATCCCGCGCCCAACGCCAGAACCGCGCTGGCTGCTGCCGCGGTAGAGACTTGCGAACCGGCGGCCATGAAGATGCCCGCGCCGATCATACCGAACGCCGCCACGCCGCAGCGTCCCCACCAACGGCCGAATCGCCGGCACACGGCGTCAGCAATCCAGCCGCCCGCCGCCGATCCCAGAGACATGGCGATGAAAGGCAACATGCCGTAATAGCTGGCGGATTGAAGGTTCAGGCCGCGCACCCGGGTGAGGTAAATAAAGAACCAAGTGAAGAAAATCGCCGGCGTGTATCCATAGCAAAAATAGCTGAGGGTGAGGGCCCAAACGTCCTTGCTCCCGAGCATGGTGCCCCACGAGAGTTTGGGCGCGTCGAGGGGGTCAGCCTGCGGGATGCCCTGGTGAATCCGTTTTCTTTCGGCGTCATTCAACCAGGAGTGCTGGTCAGGATGGTCGCGCGCCATCCAGTACCATGCCGTGCCGGCCGCGAGTCCGAGCACGGCGCACACCCAGAAGGCGGAACGCCAACCCAGGTGAACCATGACGTAGCGGATGATGGGAGGCGTGAAGGCCGAGCCCGCGCCCACGCCAGCGAAGATCAGGCCATTGGCGAGGCCGCGCTCGGCGGTAGGTATCCAGTTGGCCACCCAGCGGTTCGAACTGGGGTACATGACCGATTCACCCATGCCCAGGAAGAACCGCACCGACCAGATGATCAGGAATGCCTGCGCGAGGCCGGCGGGAAAGCTGGCCGTAAGGGCAGTGAACGCCGCCCACCACGCGGCGCCCAAGGCCAGCACGCGGCGCGGTCCCAGGCGGTCAACCGCCCAGCCGCCGGCGATCTGAAAGAGTCCATAGCCGATAAAAAAGGCGCTGAAGACCTTGCCGAGCTGCACGTCGGTGAGGTGAAAATCCTGGGAGATGG
>JBEKNU010000011.1:0-52649 GCA_049522495.1 Terriglobia bacterium | reverse complement strand
ACAGATGGCCGAAGCGAACGCGGAGAACGCGTCACCCTTCAAAGCCTATCGTATTGCGACCGTCCTCACGAGCGGCGCATCGGAAGACGACCAGGTTTTTCTTCCCCTCGCCGCGCTGCAGTCCTTTTTGGATTTGAGGGGCAAGGCCACCCTGGTCGAGCTCAGCATTCCCGGCGAAATCCGTGACGTGGAAAGCGCCGTCCAGCGGCTTGCCGGCCTTTTGCCCGGCCTGGAGGTTCGCCCCATTCGGCAGATTGTTTACTCCGAAGGGAAAGTCCTGGGCACCATTCGCTGGCTGTTGCTTTCCCTCACCGTCCTGATTCTGGTTATTATCACTCTTTGCGTCATGGCCACGATGACGGCCATCGTGCTGGAGCGCCGCAAGGACATTGGCGTAATGAAAGCCCTGGGCGCGGCCGACGCGCTGCTGATGCGGCTCTTCATAACGGAAGGCGCGAGCCTGGGTTTGCTGGGAGGCGCATTGGGATACGGAGTGGGCGCGCTGGTGGCGCGCGGCTTGGCCGCCCGGCTCTTCGGCGTCACCCTCAGCTTGCAGGGGTGGACGTTCCCCGTGGTTTGCGGTTTGACCATGGCGCTGGCCGTGCTCGCCGCGCAGGTGCCGGTGCGCATTGTGCGCGCGATTCAACCCACGGTGGTTTTGAAGGGGGAGTAAGTTGTCTTTCATTGAAGTTGAAAGTTTGACCAAGACCTACGGCGCGTCGCTCCATGCGCTCCACGAGCTTTCTTTCACGGTGGAAAAAGGCGAGTGGATCGCCGTGATGGGCCCGTCCGGCTCCGGCAAAAGCACGCTACTGAATATCCTTGGAGGCCTGGATGCGCCGACCTCCGGGCGCGTGGCGCTGGATGGGCAGGAGATCTCCACGCTTTCCGGCAACGCCCTGGCGCGCTTTCGCGCGGAAAAAATCGGCTTCATCTTTCAACAATTCCACTTGGTTCCGTATCTGACGGCGCTTGAAAACGTGATGCTGGCGCAGTACTTCCACAGCCTCTCGGATGAACGCGAAGCCACGGAGGCGCTGCGGCGCGTCGGACTGGGCGACCGGTTGGAGCATTTGCCGTCGCAGCTTTCCGGGGGCGAACAGCAGCGGGTGTGCGTGGCGCGGGCGCTGATCAATCAGCCCAACGTGATCCTTGCCGATGAGCCCACCGGCAATCTCGATGAGGTGAACGAAACTCTGGTGATGGGCCTGCTGACGGAATTGCACCGCGATGGCCACACCGTGGTGCTGGTCACCCACGACCCGGAAATCGGCCGCATGGCCGAGCGCCGCATCGAGTTGCACCACGGCCGCTTGACGGAAGTTTCCGTATTCCCCACCAATGAAGAGGAGTTGATCGATAACCTGCTGAAGGCCGTCTGGCACGCGCAGGAGGATACCGGCCGCGACGTGTTGGAACCTGATGCCC
The DNA here is from genome assembly GCA_049522495.1 of Terriglobia bacterium. Lineage (GTDB taxonomy): Bacteria > Acidobacteriota > Terriglobia > UBA7540 > UBA7540 > Bog-366. Next base: position 51,221 of record JBEKNU010000011.1, on the reverse strand, counting down.
TGCCGGAATTCGCGCGCAGCCGCGCCACCTTTTTGTTGATGGCGCAGGAAGGATTGATTCAGCTCGAAGGCGCGGCCCTTTCCTTCGCGCCGCGCGGTGAGGCTCGGGCCCGCCACGTGCTGCGGCGGCATCGCCTTTCCGAACGCCTGTTCTTTGAGACCTTCGGCATTGATGCGGATGTGGTGGACGAACACGCCGCCAAAATTGAACACTCCCTCAGCCCGGAAGTGACCGAAAAAATCTGTACCTTCCTCCACCATCCGCAGACCTGCCCCCACGGCTCGCCCATCCCGCGCGGCGATTGCTGCCCGGAGAGAACAGTAGGCAGTAAGCAGTAAAGCAGTAGGCAGCGAAGACGTGCCGCCTTCCGGGAACTCGGAATTATGTGTCGGCTGACGAGTATCTGGAATTTTGAATAGGGAACTCGGTGTCGGCCCGCGAGGGTCCGGAATCTTAAATCTGGAATTTTTGAATCAGGCGCCAAAGTGCCGGGAAAGCGTGGAGGGTCAAAAGCCCGGACCCCCAGCCTGCGGCCCGGCGCCGGCCACTCCACATGTAGCCTCTTTGTATAAGCCCAACAGACAGCGCGAAGCGTCTACGCTCCCTGACACTTTGTCATGCTATTTTCTTGTTCTCGCGGATTTTCGTAACTACTTTATTATCAGTATGTTCTCAGCTTTGGCGGGAGAAAACACCCTCTCCTGACCCTTTGTTTTCAACATGTTCTCAGCTTTGGGCTTTTGTGCGCCTCGCGGACGTTTTGTCGCCAGGCATTTTGTGGGTCGCAAGGCTGGGCAAATCGTATCACCGAAATCCCTTCCTGCTCCTCCCGCCGCGCGCGAAAGCGCGGGCTGGATTGCCCCTCGGCTAACATCTTGGGGGCGCGTCGCGTCGTGCCCGGAGGGCAGAGCCCACGCGCTTGGAACGGTCAACCGGCTAGTGGAACCGGCACCATCCATCAACCTTGCATTATAGCCTATGGCGACATGGTTGTCAAGAGAAATTTTCGAGAAATTTTCGAGAAATTTGCCCGGAGAAATTGGCGGGTGGTGGCGGGCCAGTTTCCGCTGGGCCACCGACTTGGACCTAGATCTATGGGAAGCCTTACTCGGGGCTACCCGCTTTCATCGCGGTTAGTTTTGAGCGCCTAATTGTTCGAGGCGGTCGAGCCAATTACGAAAATGCGGGCACTCGCGCCGCATGGTGTTGATGCCAACAGCCGCTGCGGCCTGCGTTCCGTTCAGCACCTTTCTGTAAGAAGGACAAAGCTGGAGCACGCGTTTCGACGGAGCTGTAATCGGACTATCATCGATGTCTTCGGGAGTGGGAAAACCTTGACGAATGGATTGGAGCTGACCAGCAAGATTCAATTGGTTAATGCCACGCGCGAATGCCGCTGGATCGCTGAAGAGCAGTCCCTCAAATTCATGCAATTGTAAGTAAGGGATAAATCGAACGTCGGCCCGCAGGCCGGGCACTTGCGCGATGATGTCTTGTTTTACCGCTTGCTCGATATGAGTTGCTTTGTTGAGGTTCGAGAGATTCGGTGGTAGTGGCGTGCCCGGAAAGTCTTTGCCCAACCCATAGAGGTCGAGCATGGTTGAGTAATAGTACGAGGGGTCCACCTTAAGTTGCTGAAGGACGTCTTTCTTGACGCGGGCGTAGTTGGTACTGCCGCCTTTACCTCCAAGGAGGATGGGATATAGGTAAACTCTGCGAGGAGTAAGTGCCGGCGCGAGGACTTCATTGACGAACGACTCTTCCGTTTGCCCCTCCACTACAATGTAAACTCGTGTCATTAACGCTCGTCTCTAGCGCTCGGCCCGCCTTTTTGGGAGGTTGTGCTTGCCTCTCCTTCGCCATCTGAGGGCAGGGGCATATTTTCATTCCGCGGTCGTCCGCCCAGGACATTCTTCTGCCACAATTCACCCATCGTGTACTCCTCGAGCCACCCCGACAGGTGAGCGGATTCCAAGCGCCGAAAGGACGACTCCCCTTTAGTCCGTTCGACAACTATGATCTGATCGGCCTCAAACTCATTGAGAAGTTGCGCAGACTGCGTCGAGACGATAACCTGTCGCGAGCGAAAAGTCCCGTCATGGCCCGCCGCCAGCTGGAATAGATTCCCCAGGAGCGTCAAGGCATAGGGGTGCAACCCAAGCTCAGGCTCGTCGAAGAGCATCGTGGGCGGCGGAGAGGGCTGCAACAGTGCGCTCGCCAGGCAGATGAAGCGAAGAGTACCGTCTGAAAGTTGGCTGGCGCGGAAAGGATAATCCGAATCCCTTTGCAGCCACTCCAATTGGATTAGCTCGGGGTTCGTGGGGACCGGGCGAAGCTTGAAATCGTGGAAGAAGGGTGCTGCCTGCCTCGCAACGTCGCAGATCTTCGCGTAGTGAGTCGGATCCGTCTGCTGAATGCGGTACAAGAAGGCCGCCAAATTATCAGCGTTAGGGCGGAGATATTCGTTATCGTTGATAGCCCCCTGGCGTCGGACTCCGGCCGTGGCACTTGTGTCATGAAAGTGATACACGACCCAGCTTGAGACTGCATTGTACACATAGTACGGCACCCCGTGAGCCGCACCAGATTTTCCGGGGTCGTCTTTCCGATCTTTGAGCTTGGCCTCTGGGTGGCCCGAACCGAGAGGTTTCCGATACGCGAATGACCCGAAGTAACGGGTGGTTTCCTCGTTAAAAATTAGTCGGTTATCCGATGTGGGGACCAGGATAAATTCGTAGCCGTTATTACCAAAGCGGAGCTTGGCGGCAATTTGACCTGTCACCTTCGGACCCAGATAGAGATAGGCGTCCGCGCCGCCGGTGGTGTTAACATAGGTTTGCAGTCTTTGGTCGATCAATTCCCGCAGTAGTTGAAAGAACTCGACGAAGTTGCTCTTGCCCGCGCCGTTGGCCCCGATGAGCACATTTAATGAGCGCAGCTCGAAATCCTCCAGCTTGCGGATGGACTTGAATCCTTCGATCGTGAGCCGCTTGATGGTTTCGCTCATGGATTAGGGTTAGTAAATGCCAAATGGAGGGTCTTCAGAACCCCCATATCACCGCGTACATTATCATGACTCCGGGGATTTCCATTTGCAAGTTGCGTAGCGGTGTCATTTGCGAGATGCGACCACTCCCCAGCTTGCAATGCGCTACCCTCTCTCCGCAGTTTGGGTGTACAAAGGTTGATCGTCTGCAACGGAGGAAATCCGTCATGAAAGCGCTTATCACCGCGATATTGGCCATGACTGGGATTGCGGTTATCGCCGGGGGCGGGGCACAACGCGCGCCGCTCGACGTCCCGTTTGAGCAAACTCTCGATTACCAGTGGCTGCGCAAACCGGTCCTGGCCCAGCGTCTGCTCGACGACATGGAGGACATCCATAACTGGACGGTGACCGGCAAAGGTGAAATGGCGCTCGCCACCGATCCCGTCGAGCACGGCGCCCACTCCCTTAGAATCAGCGTCAAGACTCGCACCGCCCTGGAACCCACGCCGACCCGTCCCCACATTTTCGGCTTTGTTCAGTTCACACGGGCCTTCGCGAAGGAAGATTGGAGCGGCTTCAATCGGCTGAGCGTCTGGGTGTGGCCCGATCTGCCCGGATGGAAAACGATCAACCTGCGGATGATCCTGCTGAACGATGGCCGCGAGAAGTCGCCTGATCCCGTGGACCATAATGGCTACAATTCGGTGATCATCCCGCGCAATCACGCCTGGAACCAGGTGGTCTGGGAGATTCCGAGTATTCCCCGCAACAAGGTCACCGGTGTAACGTTCGAACTGCGGCGCCAGGGAAATGAGCCCGAAGCCTCGAACCAGATTGCCTTCTATTTGGACAACCTGATGCTGGAGCGCGTCCAGGAAGATCATTACGAAGGCTGGAACGTTGCTCCCGGCCAGATTGCCTACAGCCAGAGCGGCTACCGCACGGAATCCGTCAAAACCGCCATCGCCTCGGGTTCCGGCGCCGCCAGATTCAGCTTGATGCGCACGGAAACCGGCGAGGCTGTCCTCAGCAAGCCGGTGGAGAAGCGCCAAACTCCACTGGGCGATTTTGAGGTCATGGATTTCACCGAGGTGCGTACTCCCGGCAGCTATTGGATTCGCGCCGACCCTCTCTCCACGCCGCCGTTCCGGATCGGCGACGATATTTGGCGCCCCAGTCTTTGGAAAGCCATCAACTTTTTCTACGGCGAGCGTTGCGGGATGGCTATCCCCGGAATCCACGGCGAATGCCACCGGGATTGGCAATGCGAGCACGAGGGACAGCGGCTCCTTATTAATGGCGGGTGGCATGATGCCGGCGACCTCTCGCAGGGCACCGTCAACACCTCCGAGGCCGCCTACACGATGTTTAGGGTGGCCAACCGCTTGGACTCGCAGGCTGCTTCCCCCGAGTTGGCCGCGCGTCTGCGCGAGGAAGGCACGTGGGGGCTCGACTGGTTGCTCAAGACCACCTTTGGTGATGGCTATCGCCCGGACTTTTCTCCCATGGGGATGTGGACCGACGGAATTCTGGGTAATAACGACGATATGGTCTCGCACGCAGCCAACAGTCCTTATGACAACTTCCTTGTGGCCGCGGCGGAGGCCGTGGGTTCCCGTGCCCTGGCTCCTTACGACCCTGAGCGGGCGGAGCATAGCCGCAAAATGGCCGAATCCGACTGGCGTTTCGCGGTGGCATCGGTTCAGCAAGCGCCGGATCAAGGGAACGACATTGTAATGGCTTCCGCAGGCGTTCTTGCTTCCGTAGAACTCTGGAAGCTCACCGGCGATTCTCGGTACCGCCGCGAGGCCCTCGCCTTGGCGCCCACCATCGTTGAATCGCAGCAGAAGAGCTTCATGCCATGGAAGCGTCCCTTGACCGGCTTCTTCTATACCAGCCCCAAAAAGGATCAAATCCTACGTTACTTCCATCGCGGCCATGAACAAGCTCCCATTGTGGCGCTGGCCCGGCTCTGCGAGGAATTTCCCGGCGACGCGCACTGGATGGATTGGTACTCCACCGTGGTGCTGCACTCCGAGTATCTGAAAGCCATTGCTTCCTACGCCGAGCCCTACTGCTATTTCCCCGCGTCCCTATACCGTGAAGAGGAAGCCGACCATGCGCCCGACAATCAGCGTGAGTCCTTTCGCGCACAGGTCAAGAATGGCATCCCACTCGGCGACGGTTATTACCTCCGCCACTTCCCCGTGTGGTTCGATTTCCGCGGCAATTACGGAGTCGTCCTCTCGCAGACGCTCGCTCTGGCCACGGCGGCACTCTTGCGCGACGATCGCTCGGCGGCGGGCCTGGCGGAAGAGCAGTTACAGTGGGTAGTGGGCCGAAATCCTTTTGTGCAGAGCACGATGTACGGAGAAGGCCGCCTGTACTGCTCCCTCTACAGCGCCATGTCAGGCGAGATTGCCGGCGCCCTCCCCGTGGGCGTCGAGACGCGCGGCGACCGGGACGTCCCCTATTGGCCCGCTTCCAACTACCCCAATTGGAAGGAGGTTTGGGTGCATCCCGTCTCCCGCTGGATGGCCATCGTCAACGAACTGGAGTCTCTCTCCGCCCGCCCGCGCACGAACGATATCTCGCTGGCAGCAGAGCGGCGCGACGATGGGACCCTGCTGATCAACGCGTCCAGCAGCAGCCGGCGAAAGGTGGATCTGCGCGCCTGGAACCTCGAAATCGCCCCGACGAACCGCCCATCCGAATACGTCGCGAAAATCGTCTCGTCCGCCATGCCCTGGATTGTGGTTGCCACGTCTGACGGCCAGTTCCCAATGCGCAACGAGATTACGGGCGGGTTTCACTAAAGACAACCTCGCACGCAACTTCTACATCCAACGCGGGGTACGCTAACGAAAAATATCGCGCGGGCCGCATGAATGGCGGGTCCGCAGGCAGGGGGTTGTTGTGTCACAATCCAACGCGGAGGTGCGTCCGCGGACGCCCGCCATTCCTGAACCTGAGTCTTACCATCAGCACTCTTTTGAACCGACCCTGCTCGACTTGCCCAGTTTGCCGGTCTCACTGCTCCGGCAAGCCGGCGACCTGCTTCGTGAGAGGCGAACGCCCTCCTGCCGTCACGACCAACTGGAAGCGCGGCTGCCGCTCTCGGACCAACGGCCGTGGTATCGCGACCTGCCCGCGCAAATCCAAGCCGTGCTGGCGACGCCGAAGGCTGCTCCTGCAAACTTCACTTCGCGCGCTGCTGGCGTGCCTGACATTTGGCAGGATTACCTGCCCAATCCCTATTCGTGGGCGAATTCTCTGCTCGTCCACCTCTTGGCGCTCACGGCCATGCTGCTGCCCTTCGCGATTCGTAACCCGATCAGCCCCATGCCTCTCCCCAAGAGAATATTTGACCTCACTCCGCTCGTGCTCAGGCTTCCGCAGCTACACGGTAAAGCGGATGAAACCCACGGCGGGGGAGGAAGCGGTACCCGTTCTCCGCTTCCTGCATCGCGTGGCGCGCTTCCGCCTTTCACGCGCACACAGTTCACTCCACCCTTGGCCCAGATCCCTAAAGTTGCGCCGGTCCTGCCGATGCCAGCATCCCTGCTGGGTCCCCCGGATTTGGTACTCCCGGCCATGAAATTGGACATGCCCTGGGGCGACCCCGCAGGCGTGATGGGACCACTTTCGGGCGGCCCCGGGACGGGCGGCTCATTTGGCAGCGGTGATGGCCCAGGAGTGGGACCAGGCAAAGGCCCCGGCTACGGTCCGGGCGAAGGCGGGGGGTGCTGCGAAGGCGTCTTCAGCGTTGGCAACGGCGTCAGCGCGCCCATCGCGATTTACTCCCCCGAACCTGCCTACTCCGAAGAAGCGCGCAAGGCCAAATTCGGGGGAATGGTGTTGTTGTGGATCGTCGTCGACGCGCAGGGCATGGTGCGAAATGTTCGGATCGCCAAGCGCCTGGGCATGGGCCTGGATGAGGAGGCGGTCAAGACCGTGAGCACGTGGAGATTCAAACCCGCCCTGCGCCAGGGCGTGGCGGTGCCGGTGCAAGTGGAGGTGGAAGTCAGCTTCCGGCTGTTCTAATGCAGCCGGAGGCCTGAGAATGCCAGCCGCCGGAAGTCTTGATCAAGGGTAAACAGTGCGGCGTTGAGTTCAAGTGCCAGAGCCGCGAGCAGCGCGTCCACCGTGGAAAGAGTCACGCCGCGTGCTCGCGCATGACGAAAGATCCTAGCCGCTGCCAAGTAGGTGGCGAGACCACCCGGCTCGATTAAAGGCCAGCGTATCAATAGCGAAGTCACTGGATCTACATCACGTCTGAGACCCTGCAAGACCTCGGCGACGACCAAGCCAGTGAGAACCAACGGAGCATTCGCGCGGATCAAGCGCTCCAGCTCATCTCCGCCCGGCCCGCGAGAAGAGTTGAGAAAGTCGATCCACACGGAGGTATCCACCAGAATCAAATGCGGTTCCTTCGCATGGCTTTCAAATCCCCTTTCCAAATCCCACTGCCGCGATAGAACAGGATGCCTTTGCGCGCTTCGCTCTGCACCAGAACCTCGAGTGCCCGGTGTACGATCTCGCGTTTGGTGTGTAAGCGGGTTAACTTGCGAGCTTGAGTAAGCAAGCGGTCGTCAATATTGATGTTGGTTCGCATACACAAATTATACACCAAAAAGGTGTAATGGCAAATCATTACAAAAGGGGCGAGCTCGCCTGCTGCCGCGTCGCGCTACGCTGGAGCGATTTCCGTGTACCCGAGCGTGAGCAGAGCCTTGCAGGCCGCGCACACGAATTGAGGCGGTGAACCGACATCACCCATGGCGAAGACCCTCGGCTCGTGGCAGCGCGCGCAGGGCGCCGTAGGTGCGCTGGGATCGGGGTCGGGGGGGATTGCGAAATTCTCCGTGACTTCCCCCACCCTTGTCGTTTCCAACTCAAAAGTGGTGTAGCAATGGTTGCAAACGTGGTTGTAGCAGCACTCGGGCTTGCAGGAATAAAGCACGTCGCCGGAACCACATTGCGGGCAGACCACTGAGATCGGCGTGAGCGTCATGGAGTTTCCAGCATGGCGCAGCCATACTGATCGTGTCAAGGCACGCGGAATCAAAACGGTAGGTGGTAGATGGTATGTGGTAGGTAGGGCCTTTCCCCACATACGACCTACCTTCCAGATTCTTTTCCGCTTGTCAGCCCTTCCGGGAAGATTGAAAATACGCGCGAATGAGTTCCTTGCGCACCTACTGGACGTTTGCTCGGCCCTTTACCCTGGTTCCGCCCATGACCGGGATTTTCTCCGGTTCGCTTTTGGGCTATGGGGCCACGCATGCCGCCTTCCATCCTGTTCGTGTCACCTTGGCGGTGCTCGCCGCGGGAGTGCTGAACGCCGCTTCCAACGGGCTGAACCAGATCTGCGACCTCACCAACGATCGCATCAACAAGCCGCACCGGCCGCTTCCCTCGGGAGAACTCACGCTGCACCAGGCGTGGATTTTCACCGCGGCGGCTTACGCCCTGGCGCTGGCGATGGTGGCGGTGGTGAATCGCGAAACCTTCGCGATTTACGTGATTGCCGCGCTCGCCACCGTCGCGTATTCCGCGCCCCCGGTACGCTTGAAGCGGCACCCGGTGGGTTCAAACCTGATCATCGCGCTCATTCGCGGTTGGCTGCTGAAGGTGGCGGGATGGGCGGCGGTGGCGACGGTCCTAACCTCAATTGAGCCCTGGTACATTGGCTCCATTTACTTCGTTTTCCTCCTGGGCGCGACCACCACCAAGGACTTCGCCGATATCGAAGGCGACCGCGCCGCGGGGTGCATCACCTTGCCGGTGAAATTCGGCGCCACCTGGAGCGCGCGCGCGATCACCCCATCGTTCATATTGCCATGGCTGATGCTGCCGCTCGGCCTCGCGCTGCACGTGCTCAGCGGCAATCCGGTGGCCATCCTCGCGTTGAGCGTGATTATGCTGACCTGGGGCGCATACGTCGCCTACTTGATTAATAAAGATCCGCACCGGCTCGTCACCGAGGGAGAAAACCATCCTTCCTGGCACCACATGTACTGGATGATGATGGTTGGCCATTTGGGCCTAGCTGGGGCATACTTGATACGCAATCCGGGGCTGGGAATTTAGCAAGATCGGGTCATCGGTTCATCGAACCATTGAAGCAACTGTGGCTCAATGCGCCGATTTCGAGATGGCCCGATGAACCGATGAACTGATGCTTCTCCTGACTGGCGCCACCGGTTATCTTGGCTCTGGGATCGCCCGCGAACTCATCGCGCGGCGCCAACCCTTCCGGGTATTGGTGCGGGACGCCACCCGTTTAGGATTCGACCCCGCGACAAACCATTACGAGGTAGCCCTCGGTGATCTGCGCGACCGCGAGGCATTGCGCTCAGCGCTCCAAGGCGTGGACGCGGTGATTCACACCGCCGCACTCGTCAAGATGTGGGTGCGCGACCGCCACGATTTCTGGCGCGTCAATGTGGAGGGGTTGCAGAACTTACTCCAGGCCGCTGAACAGGCGGGTGTGAAGCGGGTTGTTTACACCTCCTCGTTCATAGCGCTCGGGCCGTCTGCTGATGCGCACGCTGACGAAGCCCTGCACCATGCTGGCCCGTTTTCTGACGCCTATGAGGAATCCAAGGCGCGCGCCCTCGAGTGGCTGCGCGGCGAGGGGCTGCGCCGCTTCCCCGTCATTGTCTTGTTTCCCGGCGTCATCTACGGCCCCGGGCCCAAAACCGAGGGCAATCTGGTCGGCGGAATGATCGACCAGTACCTCGCTGGGAAATTTCCGGGCTTACTTGGCTCGGGGGAACAGCGTTGGAGCTTTGCGTTCATGCCCAACGTTGTTAACGCGCATTTGACCGCCCTCGAAAAGGGAAAGCCGGGGGAGGAATATGTGCTGGGCGGTGACAATCGCTCGCTCAACGACTTCTTCCGGATCCTGGCGGACTTCACGCACGTCCGGCATCCGGTGCGCCATCTTCCTTTTGCCCTGGGGAAGTTCGTGGGCGCTATGGAGGTCGTGCGCGCCCGCGCCTTCGGCCATTCTCCCCAGCTTACTCCCGGCGTCGTGGAAATCTTCAAACACGATTGGGTCTACTCGAGCGCCAAGGCGACTCGCGACCTGGGCTTCTGGGTGTCCCCCTTGGAAGAGGGCCTCCTGAAGACACTGGAAGAGAGGACGCCGCCCGTCATCCCGCGATGAACCCGGGTGCTGCGCGCTGAGGTTCTGAGACACGACAACCGTCTGGTACTGCTGAACATGCCGGAAATCCCCACTGCCGTCACGGCGCCGCGCGCGCCGCTTTTCTCTACGCGCAAGATCGTGCACATGTCCATGCTGATCTTCGCGTTCCTGCTGCCGTACCTCACTTGGAGGCAAGCCGCAGGGTGCGCGCTGCTGGCGCTGCTTTTCAACGTTGTCGTTCTGCCCCGCCTGGGGGCGGACCTGCGAAAAAGCCCGGCCAGCGTTTCGGAATCCGGAATTCGGAATCTCGAATCGCCCATCGCCCGCCTGCCCACCTCGCCAACTTACTTTACCGATGCCGCCGGCGGCTGGACCGGCATTATCATCTATCCCCTCTCGGTGCTGGCGCTGATCCTCCTTTACCGCCACGACCTGAAAATTGTCGGCGCCACATGGGCCATCATGGCCTTGGGCGACGGCACGGCGAGCGTCACCGGCGGCGCTCTGCGCGGTCCGGCGCTGCCCTGGAATCGTAAAAAGACCTGGTCAGGTTTTCTGGGATTCATCGTGGCCGGCACGGCGGGCGCATACGTTCTGACGCGCTGGATTGCCCTCGGGGCCGCCCTCCGGGCCGCCCCCGGCGTGGCCCCCGCAGTCGCCCCCGACATCGCTCTAAGGATTTGCACGGCCACGGCGCTCGTGGGCGCGATCGTGGAGTCCCTCCCGGTTCGCCTGGATGACAACGCTACGGTTCCGCTGGTGGCGGGCGCCTTCATGTATTGCCTGTACTTTGTCGAGCGCAGCGCGCTGGACAGCAACCTGCCCTTCCTCGGCCGACGCATCGTGCTGGCCGCAGCCATCAACCTCGCGCTGGCGGGGTTGGCTCTTGGCCTGAAGATGGTCAACCGCTCGGGCGCGGTTTGCGGCTTCGTGCTGGGAGTGGCAGTCTATTTGGGCTACGGTTACAAAAGCTTTTTGTTGATGTTTACCTTTTTCGCGATCGGATCCGTCGCCACCCGGCTTGGCTACGCGCGCAAAGCCGCACGCGGCGTGGCGGAAAAACGCGGGGGTGCCCGAAGTTGGCGCGAAGCCCTGGCGAACTCGCTGGCGGGGGCGTTCTTTTCCCTCCTGGTCATCACCACCCATCACGAAGGCGCCTTTCTGATGGCACTGATCGCGGCGTTTGCGGAAGCTACGGGCGACACTGTTTCCAGCGAGATCGGCCAATGGATCTCCGACCGCGCCTATCTGATCACGACGTTCAAGCCGGTGCCTGCCGGCGAAGACGGCGGCGTCTCCGTGGGGGGCAGCATCGCTGGCGGGCTGGCGTCGGCGCTGGTTGTGGTTCTCGCCTTTGGCCTCGGGCTGTGTGGGAAGGCGGGGGTGGTCATTGCGCTATCCGCCGCCGTGGCCGGAAACCTGCTCGACAGTGTGCTGGGTGCCACGCTCGAGCGTCGCGGGTTGGTCACGAACGGCATCGTCAATTTTGCCGGCACCAGCTTTGCCGGCGCCCTGGCGCTTTGCATTGCGCTGCACTTAGGGTTTTAGTGCCGTGGCACTCTCTTTTTGTCCAGCCTATTGATATCACATATTGAAATGTGATATCATTCCCGTACAGTCAAGGAGTTCTGCAATGGCAGCGATTGTGGTGCGCAACATTTCCGCCGAGACCCACCGGGCGTTGCACGTCCGCGCGAGGCAGCACGGACGGAGCACGGAAGCGGAAATCCGCGCGATCCTCGATGGGGCCGTACGGCCGGCCACGCGCGTCAAGCTCGGGTCTGCCCTCGTGGCGCTCGCGAAGCCCTTGGGCGGCCTCAATCTCAAAATTACGCGGGACAAGGCGCCTGCTGCGCCTGCGGACCTCTCGTGATCCTGCTCGACACCAACGTGGTTTCCGAGCCGATGCGGCCCAAGCCCGATCAAAAGGTGCTTGCTTGGCTCGATGCCCAGGCCGCTGAGAGCCTCTATCTATCGACCGTGACCTTCGCCGAATTGCTGCTCGGCATCGCAAGCCTGCCGCCTGGCAAACGCCGCAAAGCCCTCGGCGCGGCGCTTCACGAACAGGTCATTGCCCTGTTCGGCGAGCGGATCGTTTCGTTCGATCTCGGCGCGGCGGAGACCTACGCGCAGATCGTCACGCGCGCCCGCCGGCAGGGCCATCCGATTGCGGTAGCGGATGCCCAGATCGCGGCGATTGCCGCATCGCACCAGTTTAATGTGGCTACGCGTGATGAGGCGCCATTCCAGGCTGCGGGCGTCCCGGTCATCAACCCCTGGACCGTGAGCATCTAGCTGGCCCCCCCCAAAATATCTTTCCTATTGCCTTCCCATAGGAAGTATGGCATCCTTTCTATGGCATTCCAATAGGAGAAGCATGGACAACAAAGCTGACGTCTGGCAAGGAACACTGGCGCTGATGGTGCTGAAGACGCTCGAAAACATGGGGCCATTGCACGGCTATGGGATCGCGCGCCGCATCGAGCAGACCAGCCGCGACCTGTTGGCGGTGAATTACGGCACGCTTTATCCGGCGCTTCTGAAGCTGGAGCAGGAGGGGTACATCGCCTCGGAGTGGGGCCAATCGGACAATAATCGCCGGGCCAAATATTACAAGCTCACGCGCGCCGGCCGCCGGCAGTTGGCCAGGGAAGCGCGGGAATGGGAGCAGGCCACGGCGATCCTGGCGCGGTTCCTCGCGCCCGGGGAGGAATCGTCATGAGAAACCTGCGCGCTTGGTTCTTGCGCCTCCGGGGGATGTTCAGCAAAGGAAGGCGCAACCGCGAGCTGGCCGCTGAACTCGAGGGCCATCTGCAAATGCATATCGACGACAACCGGCGCGCCGGCATGGCGCCGGAAGAGGCGCGGCGGCAGGCGCTGATCAAGCTGGGCGGCGTCGAGCAAACCATGGAAAACTACCGCGACCGGCTCGGCGTCCCCGCGCTGGAATTCCTGTTCCAGGATCTGCGCTACGCCTTGCGCATGTTGCGCAAGAATCCCGCCTTCACGGTCGCGGCCGTCCTAACGCTCGCACTCGGTATCGGCGCCAACGCGGCCATTTTCACCCTGACCTACGCGGTGATTCTCAAGAGCCTGCCCGTGCCCAATCCCGGCCAGTTGGTTCGCTACACGTTTCGCCAAGGCTCGATGGATATCGGATTGTCGGGGCCCGCCTACGAAGCGCTCCGGCGGCACGAGACCGTGAACACTGACCTGCTCGCCTGGAGCGATACCGATTTCGCGGTTCAGGAGAAAGAGGCGGTCACACGCGTCAGTGGGGCCCTGATCACCGGCAGCGGATTCCGCGTCCTGGAGCTGCGGCCTTATCTCGGACGCGTCTTTGGCGACCAGGACGACGTCACGAGCGGCGGCCCCAGCGGCTTCCAAGCGCTGCTTGGCTACGACTATTGGAAACAACATTTTCAGGGGAGCCAGGCCGTGCTGGGGCAGGGGATTACCGTCAACGGGCGCATGGTGACTGTGATCGGCGTGTTGCCGCCGGGTTTTGACGGGCTGATTGCCGGAGTGCGCGCTGACATCGTGCTGCCGCTGGCGTTCGAAGAAGTTCTCCACGCGCCCCAGCCGATGCGTCGGCACGCTGGAAGCTTCTGGCTCACGGTGATGGGGCGGCTTAAGCCGGGCGAGTCCGTTCAGACGGCGCAGGCGAACCTGCGCGCTACCGAGGCAACCGTCCGCGAGGAAGCCGACCCCAGCCATCATTTCCTGAGCGGCTTCTTCGCCCCATTTCACTTCGGTGTGGAAAGCGGGCGCACCGGGCGGTCGTTGATGAAAGTCGTTTATCAAGAGCCCTTGGTGGTGCTGGAGGTCCTGGTGGGGCTGCTCTTGTTGCTCTGTTGCGCCAACACGGCCCTGCTGGTGCTGGCTCGCATCAGCAGCCGCACCCGGGAGTTTGCCCTGCGCAGCGCCCTGGGCGCTCCTCGCGCCCGGCTGTTCCGGCAAGTGCTGCTGGAGGTCGGGTTGCTGGCGGTCGGGGGCCTCGGCGGCGGAATCTGCCTCGGATGGGTGGGGGCGCAAACGCTCGTAGCGATGCTGGCGAGTATCGGCGAGCCGCCCCCTCTCGACGTGACGCCGCGCGCGGCGATCATCGCTTTCACGGCCTCCATCAGCTTGCTCTCAGCGCTGGTGGCGGGATTGTGGCCAGCCCTGCGGGCCGTGCGAATGGCCCCGGGCCCTAGTTTGAAGCAGGGGGGGGCAGTCTCATCGCCCAAGGGGCTGGGCAGATGGATGGTGCCCGCCCAAGTGGCGGTAAGCGTAACGCTCCTGTTCGCGGCCTCACTGCTGGGCCGATCGTTCCTGAAACTGCTGCTGGAGAACTCGGGCTTTCGGGCCGACGGTCTGATGCTTGCGAACGTCGATTTGCGCGCCAACAAACCGACCAATGTCGTTGCCACCGAGGACGCGCAACGCATGGTCGAGGCGCTCGAGAGCACCCCCGGGGTGGAGGCGGCCACCGTCCTTTCCTATCCGCCGATCAGCGATGCGTGGAGCGCGGGGCATTACTATTCCGTTGGCGAGCACGGGGCGGTTCACTCCGACATGCAGACTTGGCCGGAAGCGGTGTCTCCGGGGTATTTCGCGGCTATGGGTACGCGAATTGTGGAAGGCCGCGGATTCACTCGTTCGGACGCGAATAGCGACCTTGTGTGCGTGCCGAGCGCTTCCGCCGCCGCTTACTTTTTCCCGGGGCAGGACGCCGTGGGCCGATTCATATACTCCGGGGGTGAGGATCCAAGTCTCGACGGAAAGACCAAGGCCGATCCTAGGAACACGTGTCGAGTGATCGGAGTGGCTGAGGACGCGCGGTATCACTCGCTGCGCGAGGCTCCGCCCCGCATTCTCTACCGCCCGATCGTTCGGGATGACATGGGTCCGCAGTTTTGTCTGGCCGTGCGCAGCGGGAATGCCGACATCGCGGCCGCGGCCATCCGCGCTGCCCTGCGCCGGGTAACACCCGCAGCCGTGCCGCCCGCGATCTTCAGCTTCCGCGACCTCGTAAACTACCACCTGCGACGGGAGAGGATGCTGGTGGCTCTCTCCGCTTGCTTTGCCGCCATCGCTCTGCTGCTCACGGCCCTCGGGCTATACGCCCTGCTGGCGCGCAATGTGCTGCTGCGAACGCGCGAAATCGGCGTGCGCCTGGCTTTGGGCGCGCAGCCGGGGGAAGCTCTCCGCATGGTGATCTGGCAGGGTCTCCGGCTGGTGCTGGCGGGAACGGTTATTGGCCTCGTGGGGGCTTTGGCCGTGGCGCGATTGCTGGGCGGCCTGCTTTTCGGCATCCGCCCCGCCGATCCGTTTACGCTGGCGGCGGTCGTGGGCGTGCTCCTCAGCGTGGCTTTGGTGGCGAGCGCTATTCCCGGCCGCAGAGCGACGAAGGTGGACCCGATGGTGGCGCTGCGCTACGAATGAGCCATGGGTGACCGGGCGGTTGGTGCATTGAACGGGCAGCACAGCAAACATTCCGTGAACCGTATTGCGGCTAACCCTCTTTGGCCATGGAAAAGCCGCGGACCTACAGAACAGGTCCGCACTACACTTCCTCTCCCAGAATCCCGTTTACAACCTTCAATCCCCAACGCTAGAATGAATTGAAGGGTTGTGCACGATGGGGGCACTCTCTTTCGCGCAATTCATGGCTGAGATTCTGGCAATTTATCCCGGATCTTTCGATCCGATCACGAACGGTCACCTCGATTTGATCGAGCGGGGGAGCCAGCTTTTCAACCGGCTCATGGTTGCGGTTTTGACGAATCTTGAAAAGGACCCGCTTTTTACCGTTGCCGAGCGTGTGGAAATGCTCCGCGAAGCCACCCATTCCATCCCCAATGTTTCGGTCGATACTTTCAGCGGGTTGCTGGTAGATTACGCGCGGCAGAAGCAGGCACAGGTGATCTTGCGGGGCATTCGAGCTTTCACGGATTACGAGTATGAGCTGCAAATGGCGCTGATGAATCGCAAGCTCGCACCCGATCTGGAAACGGTGTTCTTGATGCCGGCCCTCGCTTACACTTACGTCAGTTCGCGCTTAGTGCGGGAGATCTTTCAGCACGGCGGCTCCGTCACCGGGCTGGTTCCGGTGCTGGTGGAAAAACGGCTTCATCAGAAGGTTTTTCAGGGCAAGGCATAGAAGTCAGAAGCTAGAAGTTAGGAGTGAGAAGGAAGAATTTGGGCAGCTCCATGCTAGCCTCTAACTTCTAGCTTCTCAGGCAGATCATGCAATTCTCCGAGCGCATTTCACGGATTTCGGTATCCTCGACCGCCGCGGTTTTGCAGAAGGCCGACAAGCTGCGCGCCTCGGGCGTCAAACTGGTTGACTTCGGCGCCGGCGAGCCCGACTTCCCCACCCCTGATCACATCAAACAGGCTGCGGTCCGCGCTCTGGAAGAGAACTTTACCAAGTACACCCCCACTGGCGGCACCCGGGAACTGAAGGAAGCCCTGGTAGACCGGCACGCCAAGGATTTCGGCTCACATTACTCCGTCGAAGAGTGCCTGGTAACCGTGGGAGGCAAGCAGGCCATCTTCGAAGCCCTCGTGGCCACGCTCAACGACGGAGACGAAGTGATTTTGCCCGTTCCTTACTGGGTCTCCTTCCTCGATATCATTCATTACGCCGGCGGCAAGGCGGTGTTTCTCGAAACGGATGAGGCTGAGAATTTCGCCGTGCGGGCCGACGCCGTGGAAAAACTCATCACGCCGCGCACCAAGATGATCGTGGTGAATTCGCCCAACAATCCCACCGGCGCGGTGATCTCGCGCGAGGAAATGGCAAGGCTCTTGGGGGTGGCGGCGCGGCATACGGTTCTCCTGTTGTCAGACGAGTGCTATTGCCATTTTCTCTATGATGACCCGCCGTTTTCCCTGGGGAGTTCAGAAGATCGCGAGCACCTGCTGATTGTGGGCTCGCTTTCCAAAACTTATGCCATGACGGGTTGGCGGGTGGGATTTGCCTTGGGCCACACCAAGCTTCTTGCCAACATGCTGAAGCTTCAGAGCCACTCGACTTCTAATCCCACCTCGATCGCGCAGAAAGCCGCGGTTGAGGCCTTGCGCGCCTCGCAGGATTCCGTGCGCGCCATGCTGGCCGAGTACCGCCGCCGCCGCGACCGCGTCGTGGAAGGCCTGCGTGCCATTCCCGACATCAAATGCACAATGCCGCAGGGAGCTTTCTACGCCTATCCCAACATCTCGGCTTACTTGAATCGCGACGGTTTGGCCGATACCACCGTGCTGGCGGAGAAACTCCTGGATGAAGCGCATGTAGCGGTCGTGCCCGGCCCCGCTTTTGGAACACAGCATCACGTTCGGCTTTCTTACGCAACTTCCCTGGGTCAAATTGATGAAGGGTTGAGGCGGATGGCGGCGTTTTTCTCCAAATTCTGATACAAAATGTCCACCTTCAACAGCCCCCTCCAACTCTCTAATATCTTTAAACCGAAAATCTGGGGGCGGCGCGATTTGGCTCCGCTATTTGCCGCGCCGCAAACCCCAGACGGCGCGGGGAGGCAATTCGCCAACCAGCGCATCGGCGAGGTATGGGTTACCGATGATCTCTCGCGCTTCCTGAATGGCCCCGCGGCGGGAATGACCCTGGCCGAGGCTTCGGAAAAATACGGCCCGGAATTGCACGGCAAGTCCTGGCCGGGCCGCCGTTTTCCTCTTCTCGCCAAGTACATCTTTACCAGCGACTGGCTTTCCGTGCAGGTTCATCCCGACGACGCTTACGCCGCCCTCCACGACCCCGGCAACGTGGGCAAGTGTGAGATGTGGTATTTCCTGAAGGCGGATCCCGACGCCACGATTCTGCTCGGCCTGAAGCCCGGCGTGACCAAGCGGCAGTTGCCCCAAGTGTTCAAGGACGGAACTTCGCGCGACTTCCTGCAAAGTTTCCGGCCGCAGCCGGAGGAGGCCGCGTTCCTTCCCCCCGGGATGATCCACGCTCTGGGACCCGGCCTGATGCTGTTCGAAGTCGAGGAAAATTCCGATCTCACTTATCGGCTGGATGATTTTGGCCGCCCCGGCCTGGATGGCAAGCCGCGCCCGTTGCACCTGGATAAAGGGCTTGAGGTTATTCGTCCGGAGCTCCCGCCCCTGCGCGACTTGCCACGGGTCGAATGCCAGGAGAAGTACGGCACGCGCCGATTCGTTCTCGCCAGCCGTTTCTTCGCTCTCGAGGAATTGAGCGTTCGCCACACGGCAACTTTCCGCAGCTCGCCCCAGAAGGTGGAGGTCCTTTCCATTCTGGAAGGCGACGGGAGATTTGAAAATGAGGCGGGCTGGTTGGCTTATCGCCCCGGCGAAACCTGGTTGATTCCGCCCGCCGCAGACCTCTACCGCCTGGTGCCGGGGCTTGACACCGAGCTTTTGAAGTTCTATGTTCCCGACCTCGAAAGGGATTTCCGTGAGCCTTTGAAGCGGCGAGGAACTCCCCCGGAGATAATCCGCCAGCTTGTGTTCGAGTGAAATCCCATGGCCCGAAAAACGGTCTTCGCTCACGCCTACGCCGTGGTGATGGCGGGGGGCAGTGGAACGCGCTTCTGGCCCCTGAGCCGCCGCCAGCATCCCAAGCAATTACTCGAGCTCTTTGGCCACGGCACGCTTCTGGAACAGACCGTGGCGCGGCTCCGCCCCCTCATTCCCCCCGAGCGCATCTATGTCTACACCAACGAACTTGTCCGGCGTGAGGTTTGCCGGCGCCTGCCGCAGATTCCGCGCGCGCAGATCGTGGCGGAACCCGCCTCACGCAACACCGCGCCCACCCTGGGTGTAGCCGCGCACGAAATCTTGCGGCGCGATCCGCAAGGCCTGATGGTGGTGCTCCCGGCGGACCACGTCATCGCCAAACCTGCCGAGTTCCTGCGCGTACTGCGCGCCGGTTGCGTAGCTGCGGGAAAGCCAGGAAGGTCGGTGGTGATCGGCCTGAACCCTACCCGCCCAGACACCGGTTTTGGTTATGTGCGGGTTGGCGCCCAGGAGGCACGCATTGCCGGGCAAGAGATTTACCGGGTGAAGAAGTTCACGGAAAAGCCGCCGCTCCCCGTGGCTCGCCGTTACGTCGCCTCCGGACGTTATTTGTGGAATGGCGGCATGTTCATCTGGCGGGCTTCCACCCTGCTCGGCAATTTCGCCAAGTATCAACCCCGGATGGCCGATCAACTGGCGCGCTTGGCCGAGGCCGGCGGTGTGCGGTCGGTAAGAAACTTTCGCCGCCTCTTCCCGCAATTCGAAAAGATATCCATTGACTATGCCATTATGGAGAAGATCTCGGACATCCACGCCGTCGCCGCCGACATTGGATGGAACGATGTGGGCAGTTGGGCGGTGGTTTACAGCCTCTCGGCAAAGGATAATGAGGCCAACGTCCGGCCGGAGCGCAGCCTCTGCCTGGATTCTCACGGCAATATGATTGTCGCGAAGCGCAGTTTTGTGGTGACGGTGGGTGTTCAGGACCTCGTCATCGTGGAGACGGATGACGCGCTTCTGGTCTGCGCACGGGACCACTCCCAGGATGTGGGCAAAGCGGTTCAGGCGCTGGAAAAGGCGGGGCTCGGGAAGTTGCTGTAGGATTTTTTGAAAGGACGAAACTCGAAATTCGAAACTCGCTACCTCGACATCAAGCTTCGAGCTTTGATGCTGAAAGTCGCGGACCTACAAAACAGGTCCGCGCTACAGGTGCATCGCATTTCGAGTTGCGAATTTCGAGCTTCGACTTTGGGCTCAAAGCCATGGACAAAATAAAGTTCGGTACGGATGGCTGGCGGGGGGTAATCGCCGACGATTTCACCTTCACCAACGTGCGCCGGGTGGCGGCGGCCATCGCTCAGTACGTCCGCGGCGAGAGTGAACCGTCCCACGGCCTGATTGTTGGCTACGACATGCGTTTCCTTTCGGCGGAATTTGCCCGGGCCACGGCCGAAGTGCTTTCTGCCGCGGGGATTCCCGTTTGGCTGGCGGACACCGGGACGCCCACGCCGGCGGTCAGTTATGCGGTGGTGGCGCGAAAAACTGCAGGCGCGGTCATGATCACCGCCAGCCACAATCCTTGCCAGTGGAATGGGGTAAAGTTCAAAGCGCCGTATGGGGGCTCGGCGGAGCCAGCGATTATCCATCGCATTGAAACCCATCTGCATCGCCTCGATCGCGCCCACACGCGACCGCGCAAGGTCAAGTCCGCCGCGGTCGAAGTCGTTGATCTCACCACTCCCTACCTCGAGCGGCTTAAACAGTTAGTCAGCCTGGACCGGATCCGCGCCTCCGGCCAGAGATTCGTCATCGATCCGATGTTTGGGGCGGGACGAGGTTGTATTTCGCGTTTATTCATCGAGGCAAGAATTCCCTTCCGCGAAATTCACTCGGAGCATAATCCGCTTTTCCCCGGCATGAACCCTGAGCCCATCGAACCGCACGTGGAGGGCCTGCGCCGCGCGGTGATGGAAGGCAAATTCGACGGTGGCTTTGCCACCGACGGTGATGCCGACCGCATCGGTGCCATCGACCGCACTGGCGAATTCATCGATTCGCACAAGATTTTCTGCATTCTTCTGAAGCACCTTGTTGAAGACCTGGGCTTACGGGGGGAAGTGGTAAAAACCTTCTCCACCACCGATATGATTGACCAACTGGCGCGCAAACACCACTTGCCGCTGCACGTCACGCCGATCGGCTTCAAATACATCTGCGAGCTGATGCTGACCCGCGACGTTTTGATCGGCGGCGAAGAAAGCGGCGGCATCGGAATCAAGGGACACCTGCCGGAGCGCGACGGCATCCTGAACTCGCTCCTGCTGGCGGAAGTGATGGCAGAAAAGAAAAAGACCCTGGGCGAACTGGTGGAAGACTTGAGCCGGGAGTTCGGGCCGCACTTTTATGGCCGGGTTGATTTGGAAGTGGAACTCGCAAAGGCCTGGCAGTTGGTGAGGCAGGCGGCCAAGGGGAAATTCAAGAAAGTCGCCGGGCTAAAAGTGACGTCGGTGGAAGATCTGGATGGCGCCAAGATGCGGTTTGGAGATTCCGCCTGGCTTCTGGTGCGCGCCTCGGGGACGGAAAATCTTCTCCGGCTTTATTGCGAAGCGCCCTCGCGTGAACAAGTTAAAATGCTGCTGGATGAAATGAAGCGTATTGCGACGGCGGTGTAGCGCGGCCCCCCGTTCTTGGGGTCCGCGGCTCTTACATAACCCAAACCGCAAATTCCCAAGACGGACGGCTGCCCTCAGGTTCGGGAGCGCGGGTCTAGGGGAGAACCGCGGACCTGAAAAGCGGAGGTCCGCGCTAGAGTTCACGATGCGCCCGCTCAAATGACTCAGGAAGAAATTGCTTCCGAAACGAGGAGGCGATACGGGAAATCAAGTGTCTATGGCAAATTCCGGTCCTGCGGATTATCGGGCCTTACCTCTCAGCGAGATGGAAAACATTGTGTCTCGTTTTAAGGAACGAGTGGATGCCGCTCAGCTCGCGAGTCCACCCAACAAGGAGCGGGTCAGGAAGGCACTGCGGAGAGAGGGCGCGGAGAGGTGCCTCACCCGTTTGAACCGCTTCACCACGGATGTGATCGTTCGCTATGGCGATGCTTTGGCTGATCTGTTCTGCGAGTACCCTGACGACGTGGTTTTTGCTGTGCCTTATGATTTCGCTTTGGGATATCAACCTCCCGATCGCCCCCGCCTCCTCAGCAACGTTGAGGCACTGATGCAAGAAATGGAATGGGTTGATGAATGGGGAATCGGCTGGAAGCATGCCGCAGAGGGAGTGGGAGCGAATCCGGTTAGTCATCCCATCAAGGATTGGTCCCAACTTGACGATTACTTGCGCAACCAAATGCCCGACCCGCATGAGCCCGGACGATTAGCGGCAGCGTTACCCACACTGGCCAAACACGGTTCCACGAAATACTGTGTGGGCGTCTTAAATCTCACACTCTCCGAAAGGCTTTTCGCCTTGCGGGGCATGGAATACGTGTTCGAGAACTTCTATACCCATGAGAAAGAAATAAGCCGCTTGTGTGAAGCTCTAACCGAATATGCCATCAGGGTGATTGGCGATTGGGGGAAAACGGATATTTCCGCCGTTTTCCTTGGCGATGACTGGGGTTCACAAGAAGCGCTGATGATTTCACCGGCGATGTGGAGACGGCATTTCAAGGAACATTACCGGAGTATTTTTGCGGAGGTTCATCGCTGGGGAAAGGATGTTCTGTTTCACAGTTGCGGGAATATCGCCGCCATCATCCCCGACCTGATCGAAGTAGGAGTGGATGTACTGGACCCGCTGCAACCGGGACCTTTGAATCTTACGGAAGTTGCCAGCCGGTTCGGCGGAAAGGTATCCTTCAGCGGTGGAATCGACGACCAGCGCCTGGAAGACTATAGCCCCCAAGAAGTGAAGGATATGGTTCGCTGGGCGATCGATACCCTTGGCCGCCCCTTCGGAAACAGCTACCTGATCTCCGCCGCGAACTCCATTCTTCCTTCGGTGCCGCTCGAAAATCTCCAAGCAATGATTCAGGCTTGCCATGAGCAATGAATCCTCTGGGAACGGGATCAATGAACGTGCGGAAGATTCCCAGCGCGTCAAACGCTATCATCGAACCGGCCGTATCCTGAGTGTGACGGGCTACCTTGTTGACTTGGCCCTCCTCCTCACCCTGCTTTTCACCGGATGGACGATTGCGTTGCGAACTTTGGCGCTGCACTACAGCCCGCGCCCATGGCTCGCCGTGCTGATTTACCTGGGCCTATTCGGCGCCATCACCCAAGCGGCGGGCCTCCCCTGCGATTTCCTGCGCGGTTTCTGGTTGGAGCACCGCTACGGGCTTTCCAACCTGACGCTGGCAGGTTGGGTGAAGGATCAACTAAAGGGTCTCGCCGTGGGAGGCACGCTGGGCGTGCTGGCAGTGGAGTTCCTTTACGCCGTGATTCGCCATTGGCCCGAACATTGGTGGATTCTGTGCGCCATCGTCTTCATCGGGTTCTTCGTCCTGTTGGTAAATCTCGCCCCGGTCCTTATTTTCCCGATCTTTTTCAAGGTCAAGCCACTTGAGAATCCTTCCTTGACGGAGCGCTTGCTGGAACTCTCGCGGCGCGCGGGCACTCGCGTGAAGGGCGTGTTTGAATGGAAGCTCAGCGAAAAGAGCAAGAAGGCCAACGCCGCACTGATGGGACTCGGCAATACGCGCCGGATTATTCTGTCGGACACGCTCCTCGAGCGATTTCAGGATGAGGAAGTGGAGGCGGTGTTGGCGCACGAGCTGGGCCATCACGTCCACCGGCATATCTTTCAGAGCATCGCGATTCGGGGCGCCGCGACGTTTGCGGGATTCTATCTGATTCACGGCGCGCTTGATTGGTTGACGCCGCATTTTGGATTTCACGGCGCCGCGGATTTCGCCAACCTCCCGCTTCTCGCGCTGGTCACCACGGCCCTTTCCCTCGTGCTTCTGCCGGCGGTGAACTCCTATTCGCGTGCCATGGAGCGCCAAGCGGATACTTACGCACTTAGGGCCATACCGTCCCCCGCTCCCTTCATCTCCAGCATGGAAAAGCTGGCGGAACTCAATCTCTCGGAACGCCAGCCCCACCCCTGGATTGAGTTCATCTTTCACAGCCATCCCTCTATCCAAAAGCGAATTGCGTTTGCGCAGAAATTTCCTGTGTAGCCGCAAAACGGTACTCTTTACGATTTTCGGGAGGCGGGTCTCATTCGTAACGCAGCGCCACCATGGGGTCGACCTTCGTTGCCCGGCGCGCGGGAATCAGGCTGGCCGCCAGTACCACCATAGCCAAGCCCAGTACGGCTCCGGCGAAGGCGAGCGGATCGCCCGGTCCAAGGCCAAACAGCATGGAGCGCAGCACCCGCGCGCCTGCCACGGCCAGCGGGAGGCCGAGGAGGAGGCCGGCCACGCTGACCGCCAAACTCTCGCGCAGGATCATCCCGAGCACCTGCCGGCGCTGTGCGCCCAAGGCCATCCGCACGCCGATCTCGGCAGTTCGCCGGCTCACCCGGTAGGAAAGCGTCCCGTAGAGTCCCGTGGCCACCAACAGCGTCGCCAGCAAACCGAAGGACATGGCCAGCCGCGCCGACAAGCGCTCATCGGTAAACGACCGGTCAAACTGTTCCTGCTGAGTCATGGGTTCGAGCAGCGGCAGGTCAGGGCCAAACTCATGGACGGTGCGGCGGACCACGGGCAGCAGCGCCATGGGGTTGCCTTCCGTGCGCAATTCAATGTGCATCGTGGCCGTGCCGGCGATTTGCGTGTAAGGAAAGAAAGCCATGGGCCGGGCTTTTTCCTCCACGCCGGTGTATTTGCTGTCCTGAACCACCCCCACGATGGTGTATTGGTCCGTCTTGGAGCCCCTGTCGAAGGCCACGTGGTGCCCCAGGGGTTCGCGGCCGGCGAGATACCGCTGGGCAAAGGTCCGGTTGATGATGACCACCTTGGGGGCAGCCGCCGAATCCGCGTCGGTAAAGTCACGCCCGAGGAGGATGGGGGTGCCCAGGACGTGGAAATAATCCGGGCCCACGGCGTTACAGCGCATGGAGGAAGAGGTATCACTGCCCGGGCTTGCGCCGTCAACATACGCGCCGGTGTTGTTGCTCCACCCCGATCCAATGCGGTTTTCCATCAAGGTGGCCGATTCCACGCCGGGCAAAGCGCGGAGCCGGTCCATGAGCGAATGGTAGAAGCGCAGGACCTCCCCATTGGTGCGCAGAACCTGTGGCGGCGTGATGCCGAAGACCAGCAACCCCTTGGCGTTTAGTCCCAGGTCCACCGTTTCCAGATTTCGAAGCGTCCGCAAAAGCAGGCTGGCGCCCACCAGCAGCACCAGGCAGAGGGAGATTTGAAATGCCACCACCGCCTGCCCGGTGCGGTTTTGGGTCTTGTCTCGAGTGACGGTGCGTGCCGAAGTCTTGAGCGCGAATCCGGGGGTGGAGCGCACGGCGTTGCGCAAGGGAGCCAGGCCGAACACCAGCGCTGCCGATGCCGAGATAGCCAAGGTGAATGCCAATACGCTGTGATCGGGTGACACATTGAAGTCCATCCCGGCCCAGGCAACCAGGGCCTCTGTGGCCCACGTCGCGAACACCCACCCGAGCATGGTGCCCACCCCCACCAGCAGCAGGCTCTCGGTAAGCAAGTGGCGAAAAAGCTGGAATCGGGTGGCGCCCAAGGCGATGCGGAGGCTGAACTCGTGCTGCCGGGCGGTGTTTCTGGCCACCAGAAGCATGGCCACATTGCCGCAGGCAATCACCAACACCACGCCCACCATGGCCATCAGCAGCAGGAGCGGTTTTTGGTAACCTTCCCGCAGGTTTTCGATGCCGCGGACGGGCGTGAAGAAAAGCTTCGGTGGTTGTTCCTTCGGGTCTCGTTTGCCGGTGGTTTCGACAAGGGTACGCTGGTAGACCGGGTTCAATTGCGCCAGCGCCTGTTCCTGGCTGACCCCGGCTTGAAGTCGCCCGATCATCAGCAGGAACAGCCAGGTCGGATTTCCGTAGAGACTATCCTTGCTGTCCGGCGATCGCCCCCAAGGCTTCAAATCCTCCCGGGTTTGAAAGGGAACCCAAATATCGGTGGGATCATCGCCTTCCCCCACTCCCCCGAACTCCCTGGGCGCGACCCCGATAATCGTGAACGGCACTCCCTTGATGTAAAGCGTTTGACCTATCGCCGAGGGATTACGGGCTAATCGGCGCGTCCAGTAAGCGTAGCTGAGCACGGCCGTCTGGGTGTGCTGAGTCTCATCCTCCGGAGTGAATGCCCGGCCACGCGCCACCCGGACCCCCAGCCCGGAGAAAAAGTTCCCGCTCACCATGTCGGCATTGGCTTCTTCGGGCTCGGCGCCAAAGCGCACCGCCACCTTCCGGAGGCTGAGCGGCACGAAGGCCACCAGGTCCGAAAATACCGTGCGCTTTTGCCGCAGTTGCTCGAAGACGGGCTCGGTCAGGGAAGTGTCATTGTAGCCAGTCTGCGAGGTGTTGGCAGGCTGGTCGGTCGTGTGCAATCGAACCAACTGGTCCGGGTTGGGCACCGGCAAGCGGCGGACCAGGGCGGCATTCATCACACTAAAAATCGCCGTGTTCGCCCCGATGCCGAGCGCCAGCGTTACCACCGCCACCGCCGTGAAGCCGGAATTTTTCGCCAGCATGCGCAAGCCGAACTTTAGGTCCTGAAACAAAGTGCTCATCGTCTACCTCAAATCAGTTCATCGGACCATCCGGTCATCGAGCCATTGAAAAGCGAAATTCGAAACTCGATGGTCGGCTCGCGAGTTTCGATTTTCGAGTTTCAAGTTTCATTTCCAATCGCCAGATCACCAAATGGGTCGATGACCCGATGAGCCGATGGCCCGATGTCTTCATTCATACCTCAGCGCCACCATGGGATCGACCTTGGTTGCCCGCCACGCGGGGATGGAGCAGGCAATCAGTGCGACAGCGAGCAAAACCAACCCGGCAAGGAGGAACGTTGCGGGATCAAAGGCACTGACCGAAAAGAGTTGGCTCCGGAGATAGCGCACGAAAAAGGCAGCCACGGTTGCTCCCGCCAGAACTCCTACCAGAGCTGGCCGCATTCCCTGAGCGAGCACGAGCCGCCACACTTGCCGCCTCTCGGCGCCGAGGGCCATGCGCAGACCGATTTCGTGGGTGCGTTGCGCCACGTGGTAGCTGATCACTCCGTAGAGACCGAGGGAGGCGAGGAAGATCGCCAGAAACGAAAAGATGGCAAGCAGAATCACCGCGATCCGCTGTGGGGCAAGCGAGCCCGCCACGTATTGCTCCATGGTCTCCAGGTTCGCCACCGGTTGGCCCGGATCGATCGACTCGACTGCCGCCCGCAGGGAGTTGCCCATTTGCCCCGCGTCCGTGTTGGTCTTGACGATGAGGAAGGTTTGCGAAATCGGCTGTTGGAAGAGGGGATAAAAACAGACGCCTTTCCCTGAATCTCCCACCAGCGCCGATTGCATCGTGTGGCCAACGAGTCCCACGATTGTGGCCCAAGGCGAATGATTGCCGCGGCGCAGGTGCTGGCCCACAGGATCCTGATGGGGCCAGTATTGGCGGGCGAGGTTCTCGTCGATCACCACCACGGATTGTGATCCCAGCCGATCCTGATCGGTGAAATAACGCCCTCTCAACAAGGGAATGCGCATGGCCTGGAAGTATCCGGGGGTAATCCAGTTCAGATCGCTATGCGGCCCAGGATCGCCGGGGCCAAGCGGACGGCCCTCGATGTCGAAGGAAGAAGATGGCGTAAACCCCGTGAACGGAAGCGCCACGGCCATCGCGGCGGAAGAAGCTCCGGGAAGAGCGGCGAGCTTTTCATCGACGGCACGATAAAAGGCGGCTTGCTTCTCATCCGTATTGTATTGACCCTCGGGAAGCTGGACCGAGGCGGTCATCACGCCGCTGGGATCAAACCCCGGATCCACCCGCGCCATGCGGGTAAGGCTCTTCAAGAGCAATCCTGCCCCCACCAGCAGGACGAGGGCCAGCGCCACCTGCCCCACCACCAGCAACTCCCGAAGGCGCTGTCGGCTGATGCCGGCGGTGACCGACCGAGCTTCCTCCTTGAGAACTTGGGACTGTTCCTGGCCGAAGATGTGCCCGATCGGCACGACGCCCAGAAAGATGGTGGTCAGGAAGCTCAGCGCGACAGCAAACAGCAGAACGTGCCCATCAATTCCGATGAAAGGGGCAGGTGGAAGGCGTCCCGGGGCAAGCCTGAGAAAGGTCCCGAGGCCTCCGTAGGCCCCGGCGATGCCGAGAAGGGCGCCGCCCGCCGTCAGCAGGAAACTCTCGGTGAGCGCCTGGCGAAGCAGGTCTCGTTTTTGTGCGCCCAAAGCCACGCGAATGGCGAATTCTCTCGTGCGGACCGACGCTCTCGCCAGAATCAAGCCGCCGATATTCGAGCAGGCGATCAGCAATACGAATCCGACGGCGCCCAGCAGGATGAGCATGGGCGTCCGCAAATGACCGGCGCCGTACTCCGTGAAGGGAATAGCGAATATTCCCCAGCCGGAGTCCTTGGCATAGGTGCTTTCCGGGTGCGCCGCAATCAGCCGGTTGGTGAGCACCTGAACGAACGCCTCCGCCTGACTGGGCGAGACATCCGGCCGGGCGCGGGCAACGACGAAAAAGTTCTCGTTGAAGTAATTGTCCGGCTTAAATTCACTCAGCGCTAAACCCAGCGGAACCCAGACGTCGGCA
Organism: Terriglobia bacterium; assembly: GCA_049522495.1. Taxonomy (GTDB): domain Bacteria; phylum Acidobacteriota; class Terriglobia; order UBA7540; family UBA7540; genus Bog-366. Next base: position 22,854 of record JBEKNU010000011.1, on the reverse strand, counting down.
CGGCGGGGCCAGTCGAAGTCCGGCCCCATGACACCCACCACACGGTAATCCTGGTGATTCAATTGAATGCTCTTGCCGACAATCGAGGGATCGCCCCCAAACAGGCGCTGCCAGGTGGCGTAAGCAAGCACCGCGACCTGATTGGCGTTTGGCTGGTCCTCTTCCGGCTGGAAGACGCGGCCCATGAGCGGCCGGACTCCGAAGGCGTTGAACCACTCCCAGGTGACCTTGGCCGCCATCAATCGTTCGGGGCCTTCCGGAGCAAGGTAGTTGAAGCCCTCTTCGTTCTCGGCCGCGGTGGAAGAGAAGATCTGCCGGCTGTCACGCACGTCTGCAAAATCCGGGGCTGAAATAACTATGCTCGGGAGATTGAGCTTCTGGTATTTGACCCGGATAGCGAACAGGTGGACCGGGTCCGCAATCCCGGCAGGATGGAGGAACAGCCCGTTGATCAGGCTGAAAATCACGGCGTTCGCTCCGATGCCCAGCGCCAACGTCAGCATCGCGACCGTCGTGAAGCCGGGATTCTTCGCCAGCATGCGCAGGCCGAACTTTACGTCTTGAATCAAAGTGGTCATCGGTCACCTCAAATCGATTCATCGGTTCATCTGGCCTTCGAAGATCGAAATTCGAAACTCGAAAAAGCAACTTGCAAGCTGGCCGGCGAGTTTCTATTTCCGAGTTTCGAGCTTCATTTGCATGCATCCAATCACTCAATCGCAAAATCGCTAAATCACCAAATGGCTCGATGGCCAGATGAGCCGATGACCCGATGAACCGATCTCTTCACTCATGCCTCAGCGCTACCATGGGATCGACTTTCGTTGCCCGTCGAGCGGGGATGTAACTGGCCACCAGCGCCACACTGCTCAACAACAGGGATGCAACGACAAACGTCAGCAGGTCCGTGGGCTTGACCGTATAGAGCAGGCTCGCGAGAAAGTGGGTCAGCACCAAAGCGCCCACGATGCCCAGGCCGACACCCGTCGAGGTCAGCCTCAGGCTATGGCCAACGACGAGTTTGAGAATTTCCAGCCGCTCTGCCCCCAGCGCCATGCGAATCCCCAACTCATGCGTGCGACGCGCCACAGAATACGAAATCACACCGTAAACGCCGATCACTGCCAGCACCAGTGCCAGTCCGCTAAACAACCCCAGCAGGATGAGAGTCACTCTTTGCGTTGCCACCGAATCGCTCACCAGTTGGTTCATGGTCACAATGGCAAAAATGGGCTGGTCCTTGTCGATCGATGCCACTGCCCCGCGAATTTCCGCAGTCAGGCTCGTTGGGTCGATGGCAGAGCGCACCAGCAGATTCATTTCACCCTCGGTCCTCTGGCGATAGGGTACGTACACCTCCAGCCGCGAAGGATTGGCCAGCCCATACAGTCTTGTATCTCCTGCCACCCCTACAACGGTGATCCACTTTGGGGGATTCTTAGGGCCGGGGTGCCCGAACATAAACCGCTTGCCAACAGGATCATCGTTCGGCCAGAACTCGCGAGCCAGCCGCGCATTGACCATCCCGACCAAAGCGGTTTTTTCGTTGTCGTCATCGGTGAAATCGCGTCCGCGCAGCAGCGGCACACCGAGCGTGCGGAGGTAGCCGGAGCTCACCAAGTGATAATCGGGATGGGGAAAACTCCCCGCCTTGGGCAGAGCCGTACCCTCAACGGTAATGTCGGCGCGACTGTGATTGTCGGTGAGTGGAACCACGGTTCCCACCGCTGAGCTCTCCACCCCTGGGAGCGCCCGCACGTGGTCGAGCAATTGCTGCCAGAAATTCCGGATGGCCGGATCCTTGGAGTACTGCTGGGTGCGCAAATCCAATTCCATGGTCAGCACACGCTCGGGCTGGAAGCCGGGATTGACCTCCATCAGCCGATGCAGACTTTTCAGCATCAACCCCGCGCTCACCAGCAGAATCAGCGCGAGGGAAATTTCCGCGATGGCGAGCGCGCCGCGAAAACGATTTTGCCCCGTGCTGGCGCTGGTCGTTCGCCCGCTCTCTTTCAGCTCAGCTTGCACATCGGTTCTCGTCGAATGGACTGCCGGCGCCAATCCAAATGCCAGCGCCGTCAGCGCCACGGCGGCCGCCGCAAAAAGCAGCACGGCGCCGCTTAAATGCACGCTTTCTCCCATGAGCATTTCCGCCGGAAGCAGCCGGGTCATTCCCCGCGTCCCGGCCATCGCCAGGGCAATTCCCAGAATCCCCCCGAGACAGGCCAAAACGGAGCTTTCGGTCAGCATTTGCCGGATAATGCGGCTGCGGCTGGCGCCGAAGGCGATGCGCAGCGCGATTTCTTTGGTCCGCGCCGCGCCGTGCACCAGAAACAGGTTCGCCACGTTGGCGCAGGCAATCAGCAGCACAAAAATCACCGCACCAAAGAGCACCAGAATCGCCGGGCGTGTGTCGCTTACGAACGCGTCGCGAATCGATTGCAGCGAAACTCCGAACTGATCATTGGTGGCCGGGAACTCCCTGGCCAGGCGCGCCGCGATTCCTTCCATTTCCGCGCGTGCTTGCCGCAGGGTTACGCCCGGGGCGAGCCTTGCCATCACCACCATATCGCCGCGTTCGCCTCGCTCAGTGGCATCGGGGTTTTGAGTTGCCCACGCGCCAATCGGTTCAAGCAAGTCCGTCTTTTCGAGCGTGCGGAAACTCGGTGGCAACACGCCAACGATCGTGAAGCTGCGCCCATCGAGCGTAATCGTTCGCCCGATGGCGTTCGGATCGCCACCCAGGTGGGATTGCCAGAGGGGGTAGGTCAGGATCACGACAGGGGCAGTACCAGGCTTCTCCTCCGAGGCGCTAAAATCGCGCCCCAGGATCGGCCGAACTCCCTCCATGGAAAGAAAACTCGGTGTTACTGCATGCCCGCTGATAGCTTCCGGCTGGCTGACCCCCGCAAGGTTCAAACCAACGTCGTGGACCGCAGCCATTTGCGAGAATGCGCGGCATTGTTGCCGCCAGTCCAGGAAATCCGGATAGGAAACGGAAACCGTTCCGACCTTTGGCGTCGTCTCATTGATTACCACGAGCGTGGAGGGATCCTGATAGGGGAGAGGGCGCAAGAGCACTGCATAGACGACCGAAAAGATTGCCGTGGTGGCCCCGATGCCCAGCGCCAGCGTCAGCGCCGCCACCACCGTGAAGCCGGGATTCTTCGCCAGCATGCGCAGGCCGAACTTTACGTCTTGAATCAAAGTGGTCATCGTTCACCTCAAATCGGGTCATCGGGCCATCGAAGATCGATAATCGAAACTCGAAATTCGAAACTCGAAAGAGCAACTAACGAGCTGACGGGCGATTTTCGAGTTTCGATTTTCGAGTTTCGTGGTATATCCCTGCTGGTTCCCCGGGGTGAAGCAAGCAAGGGGCATACCATTGTCGGGTTGTATGTAACTATATGCTATTAAATGGGTTACACGGATGGCCGGGGACTGATTGCGGTGGGGTGGTGTCCGATTTTGGGATTGGGCGTGCCGATAGCGAACAGGGGCGGGGGGAATCCAGCCATCGGGTCATCGGATCATCGGGTCATTGGTTCAACTGGCCATCGGGTCATTGAAGAAGCCCACAGGCAGGACTGCACTGACTGCGGCTATCTGCTTTGGTTTTTCCGCTAGCCACTTACCACTGACCACCAAACACTACTCTTAGCACTCGTCACTCGTCATCGCGCCATCGGTTCATCGGGCCATTGAACACCGAAACTCAAAATTCGAAACTGGAAATTGGAAGCGACCAGGTAGTGCGGAGTTATGTCGCTCCGAGCGGCATTACTCCGCGGCTTTTCGTCACCGGACAGTAATTGGCATGTGCAGGTTAGCATTTTAGGAACCGCAGAGTAAGGCAAACTGCGCCTGACTCTGCGCTGCTTACTTGGATTCTTGCTTCCAACTCCGAGGGTGGGACTCCTGAATTGAGATTCGTGGTATTTGCATAAGGAAGAGCCGCGGACCCCAAAAACGGGGGTCTGCGCTACGAGTGGTCCTGCGCGCGGCACTACGCGCCGGCCCATGGATTAATGACAGTGACCGAAAGATCTTCAAAATGCGCCGTATTGCGGGTGGCAAGTGTTGCCTGACAGGCGAGCGCGATCCCTGCGATCATGGTGTCCCTCAAATCGCCGGGGCGTCCTTGCTTGTGACGGACCGCCATGAGGTCCCCGGTAAGTTGCGCCGCCGCCGCATCAAAAGGTGCAATCCTCCCCTCGATCTTGTCGGCCATGACGGTTTCAAAGGCTTGCAGCAATGCCGCGCGGCGCTTTCCCGCCGGCATTATCTGCAATCCAAACCGAACCTCCAGGACCGTCACGGAAGTTGTCCAGACGGATGTCCTGGGCTGTTTGTCCAGCCAGGCGATTATCTTCTGGTCGGGTATTCGGCTCATCAGCGCCGAAAGCACGTTGGTGTCGAGGATAATCATCTTTCGAAGGATGGAGGTTTGATCCCATGCCCGCGGAGTTCAGGAATATCCGCGTCCAGTCCGACCTTTCGAAACAAGGAGGCGATTTCGGTTCCCAGCCCGCGGACGGATGTGGGTTCTTCCTTGGCGGCGTCGCGCAGAATATCCCGCACCTCTTCCTCCATGCTCCGGCCATGCCGCTTAGCGCGGCGCTGCAACCGTAGCTTGATCCCTGCGCCAAGATTACGAACCACCAATTGGGCCATCTAATCTCCCTCTTGATATCACGATATCACAATATCTGCTGAAAGCCAACAGTCCATGGCGCGCCACTCACAATTCCGTCAATCGGCAATCGAAAATCGGAACTCGAAACTCGTTGGTCCGCGCGCAGGTTGATTTTTCTAGTTTCGATTTTCGGGTTTCGAGTTTCTAGTTTCCAGTTTCGCCTTTCGGTTTTCAATGACTCAATAATCCGATGGCCAAATGACGCGATAAATTAATGACCCGATGGCTCGATCTCATCAGGGTTTAACGAGATGGTAATTAGAGGTCTTCCGGCTTAAGTCCGGTGTGCTTGGCGATGCGGACAAGCATCCTGGGCCCGATTTCCTCGGAATCATGGAACGCCCAGGTGAATTCGCCCTTGGCCGGGTGGCTAAGTTGAATGTGCGAGGAACCCTTCTGTGCCTTGACGGACCATCCGCTGCGGAGAAGGGCACTGAGGACTTTGCGGGCTTTGGTACTCGGCCAGTGGCTCAAGGGCAGCAGGCGATGGAAATGTCGAGGGGCCTGTCCTTCTTTTCTTTTTCGATTTCGTCGGCGAGGACGCGCAGGGCGAGGGCCTTAACCTTGGCCACCGCTTCCTTTCTGCTCTTGCCGTAGGCGAGGACTCCAGGAAGTGAGGTGATTTCGGCAATCCAACGACCATCCTCTTCGCGGTCCAGTTCAATCTGAAACTTCACTCGGATATCTCCCCTCAGGTTTTCGCTAGTGCCATCGTAGAGCAGGGCAGGTGGCAGGTCAATGCCGATTTTCGAGTTTCGCTTGCAATCACTCAAGCAAAGGATTGCCGATTGTCGATTGGGTGCAGGAATGGCGATTTCCGATTGAGCATGGCCGATCGGGCAGAATCGCCAGTCGGCAATTCCGGTTTTCAGCAATCAGCAATCGAAAATCGCCAATCGGCAATTCCGCCAATCGGCAATTATTCATAACGCAGCGCCACCATGGGGTCGACTTTGGTGGCACGGCGCGCGGGGATATAACTTGCCGCCAGGGCCACGAGCACCAGCGCTATGGTTACGCCGGCGAAGGTGAGCGGATCCGTGGCGCTCACGCCGAACAGCAGCGTGGCCATGATGCGGGTGAGGGCGAAAGATCCCACGATGCCCAGGGCGACGCCCACCGCCACAATCGTCAGGCCCTGGCGGAGCACCAGGCGCAGCACGTCGGCCACTTCCGCGCCCAGCGCCATGCGCACTCCAAACTCGCGGGTGCGCTGCGCGACGGAGTAGGCCATCACGCCGTAAATCCCCGTCATGGCGAGCAGGAGAGCCGTGGCGGCAAAGACTCCCACCAGGAGCAGGTTGAAGTAGCGCGCCTTCAGTGAATCCGCGAAGACCTTGGTGAAAGTGCTGAAGCTGGGGGGGACGTTGGGGGCAAGGTCCCGCAAAATCTTGCGCGCCGCCGGAATCAAGGTGGCCGGCGGAAGGCTGGTGCGCATGACCACGGTAAAGTGCGAGGTGGACTGCGGCCGCTGCTGGTAGTCCACATAAATAATGCCGGGAGGCTTGGACTCCAGATTCTGAACGCGTACGTCGCCCACCACCCCGACCACGGTCAGCAGGCGCGTGTCGCCATCCATGTTCCCGAATTCCAAAGTATGGCCGAGGGGATCCTGGGTGGGCCATTTTTCCCGCGCCAGACTCTGGCTGATCAGCGCCACGTGCGGCGAGTTCAGGGTGTCGGAATCAGCAAACATGCGGCCGCGCAGCAGGGGAATGCCCAGGGCGTGAAAATAGCCCTCGCTCGCCCCGCAATAATCGGCGTCGCCGGTTCGCGTCGTGTCCTGGAACAACTTCTCGAGCTGGTCCATGCCTGGCACTTTTTCACCGGAATTCATCATCACAAAAGTGCCGTCGGCCAGGTCCTCACTGAGCGGCAGTCCGCTGGTGCCTCCCACTTCCGAGACGCCGGGAATAGCTTGCAATTGCGCGAAGAGGTTATTGAGCAATCCCAGGCGCTCCGCCTTGGCCGCATCCTGCTTGGCTTGCGGCGCGTCCGGGAACATGTTGGGCGATTCCGGCAAGGCCAGGTCCACGGTGAGGATGTGATCGGTGCGGAAACCCGGGTCGACGGAAAGCACGCGCAGCAGGCTGCGGCCGAGCAATCCCGCACCCACCAGCAGCACCAGGGTAATGGCCAGTTGCGCGGACGCCACGGCGCGCCCCAGTCGATGGCCGTGCACCGTGCCCAGGTAGCCTTGTCCGCGTTCGGCCAGGGCCTGCTCCGTATCACCGCGGGCGGCGCGCCACGCGGCGAACAAGCCGAGACTCAGCGCCACACCCATCGCCATCCCCAAAGCAAAAAGCAGCACGGGCAGGTTCACCGAGACATGCTCCGGGGGGGCGAGGTTCGCGGGGGCAATGGCCAGCAGCGCCTCCACTCCCCATTGCGCCAACAGCACGCCCAGCGCTCCACCCGCCAGGGCCAGGAGTAAGGCTTCCGTGAGGAATTGGCCCACCAGGCGAAGGCGTCCCGCGCCCAGCGCCACGCGAATGGCAAACTCCCGCTCGCGCGCCGCCACGCGGGCCAGCAGCAGGTTCGCAACGTTGGCGCACGCTACGAGCAGCAAAAATCCCACCGCGCCCAGCAAAATGTAGAGGGGCTTGCGCACGTCGCTGGTCAGGAAATCCTGCAAGCGCACGGCGGAGATATCCTCCATCATGGTGTCCTTGCCGAATTGTTGCTTCAGGCGGCGGGCGATTCCCGTAAGCTCGCTGCGCGCCGCGGGCAGCGCCGCACCCTCGCGCAGGCGCGCCAGCACGTGCCAGTTGTGCGCGGTGCGGCTGGGAAGCGTTTCCCACAATTCGCGCGGCACCCAGATGTCACTATCCATGGGAAAACGGAAGCCGGCGGGCAACACTCCCACCACGGCGACGTCCTGGTTTTCAATGTTCAGCTTGAGGCGGGAGAGATCGCTCGCGCCGCCCAGATATTGCTTCCAGTAGGAGTAACTCACCAGCGCCACGGGAGCGGCGTGGAAGCGTTGGTCCTCCGGGGCGAAACCCCGCCCCATCACCGGCTGCACATGCAACATGGAAAAGAAATCATGCGAGACCGAGGCGGTCATGGTGCGCGTGGGTTCGGAGGCGCCGGCCACCGATTCCAGCCAGGCGGCGTACTCCGCCACCCCGTCGAGCGCCTGGCTCGATGCCCGCACGTCCGCAAAATTCGGGTCGGCGAAGTTCATCCGCCCGCCATGGCTGTTCACTTCGTGCAACTCGAGGAGGCGGTCAGGCTGGGAATAAGGCAGCGGCCTCAGAAGTACGCCATAGACCACGCTGAAAATGGCCACCGTGGCCCCAATGCCCAGCGCCAACGTCAGGACCGCCACCGCCGTGAAGCCGGGATTCTTGGCCAGCACGCGCAGGCCATAACGAATGTCGTGGATCAGCGTCCCCATTCAGCACCTCTCTGGAAGCCTTAGTCTTCAGCCAGGACCCATTTGCGCCCTAAATGGCGATTCTAAGGCAGCTTGCCCGCCAATTCAACCTGTCAATAAGTCATTTATTTGCAGCATCTTATGTGATATTTGCGGGCTCGACAGAGCCGTCACTGTCCGATTTTGGAATCGACGTGTCCGCAATTGGGACAATATGTCACCGCCTGCGCCACTGGAGGCGTTCCGCCACGCGGGCTTGGTCTTGTGCTAGGAGTGGTGGGGATTTTTGGAATATCCACAATGGATCTATAGGGGTCCAGGTATTCATGAATTGAAAAAAAGGCGGGTTTATTTTTTGGACCACCCAATTTTTTCCCTGCCTGAGATCACCATAGAACGACATCGCCTAAATGCCAACCGCCAAAGGTAAGGCCGGCGCATTTCTTATTCCCCTACCGCGGTTTTTCCCACGAGCGGCAGATGCGCTCGATCGTGTCGATCATGTTATCCACCTGTTCGGGGTCAGGAGGGCGTCCGGCATGGACGGCAGCGTTGCGGATTCTCCACGCTTTATCAAGTTGCGCCTTGTCTTCAACGGAGATGTAGCCATCCTCGGCCAGGCGATCAAAAAGAATTTCAATCGCGCCGCGGACATTCAAGTTCATTCCGCCGCAGAGTTCGCGCGCGGCCACGCGAAGCAGGCGCTCGTATTCTTCCCCGGCGATTTTGCCTGCCAGTTTGGGTTCTTCTTCCACCAGAATACGCGCCAGTTCCAGCGGCCCGTAGTTGCGCAGAAAGGGCCGCAGCACCTGGGCCACGCGGCGCCGCTGAATCCAAACGTCGGCGCCGAATGCCACGTGCGTGGTGGAACCCTCGCTCGTCTCCCCGGCAACAAGTTCGTGGTAGGCCCAAAGGGCGGTCTCGGTATCGGCCACGGATTCCATGCGAAAGTGTTCCTTCCAGGCGCGCAGTTCGTCGCAATAGGCCAAGTAGAGATCGATGGTGCGCGGCCGATGAACCTGCAGCAGATTCATGATGGGTGTCGTAAAAACACCGAAGCGATCGGGATGAACGAAGCGCAAGACGAGGGAAACGATCCCCGTGCTGTGCAGCACATCGAGGGCGCGCCGGACCAGGTCGCGCGGGTCGGCAGGCGCGGGGCCCAGCACCAGCCTCGCCTTCTTCAGGGCTTGGTCCAGCTCCTTTTCGTTGGGCTTGGGCCAGTAACGCCCAAAGGGTGTGGCGGTGGGATCGAAGATGTTCAGGACGTCCTTGGCCGCCAGCCATCGATTGCCCGTGCACAGCGGCTCGAATTTCTTCTCCAGCGCGCGGAAGGAATAAGTGCGCCCGAACTTCTCCTTGCAGACTTCGGGAAAACGCTCGAGATAGAACTTGAGATCAAAACCGGGCATGGGAACCTCCCTGCGAACATACCATGAAATCGGAGATTCGGTTCATCGGCTGAACACGGGGTTGGTTTCAGATGGCCCGATAATTCGATGGTCCGATGAGCCGATTATTTAATGAGCCGATTTTGCGTCCTCAGCTCGCTAAGGTGGCGTAAAATGCCTTCCACTTCTCGACGCAGGAAAAGGCTATGTCCGAACCGATCACAATCTCTGCCAAAAATCTGGGCGGGGTGGCCATGCCCAACTTCTGCCCGCGCTGCTTCTGGATTCAAATGCACGCCGAGGGTATCCCCTACCAGATTTTCCCCGGCATCTTCAGCTCGATCGATGCCTACGGCAAGCGGTTGGTGCACGGATGGTTCGATCGCCACCACAGCGCGCCTCCGTGGTTGCGTCCGCTCGGGAACATCAAGGGATACCGCAAAACCCCGCACTACAGCAAGTTCAGCATCCTCGACGGCGAAAGCAACGTTGTCCTGCGCGGGACGCCGGATGGTATCCTGGTCATGCAGGACGACTCGCACCTGATTGTCGACTACAAGACCGCCAAATTCACACCGCACCAGGATGAATTGTTTCCGATGTATGAAGTACAGTTAAATGCATACGCGGTGATCGGAGAGCAGAAGGGGTTCGCGCCAGTGTCAGGCTTGGCGCTGGTCTATACCGAGCCGGTTACCGACGACGCCACGGCGAAGAAGGATGCCAACCACACCGGCTCGGGGTTCCTGATGGAATTCAGCGCGCATATCCGGCCAGTAGACTTGATGCCGAAAAGAGTTCCCCTGCTGCTCGCCAAGGTTCGCGAAATCTTCGACCGGAAGCGTCCTCCCCTGCCGCGGAAAGGATGCGAAGACTGCGCACTGCTGCAAAACCTCATCGAGCTCGCGGGGGGGTGATGGAGCTTCCCGCACTCCCCCTTTGTTTTCCTCCCAAAACCTCTTGGCTGGCCGAAAACGGCCACCAATCGGCTGAATTTAGGCAGGGTCTGGCGAAGGCTCTTATCTGCTACGAAAAGCGGGATCCCCCTAACTCGCTGATCTACCAGCAGATAAATAACATTAACGATTCCTGGGTTTGGCAGGGGTCTTGCCTTATAAAGACCGGATGCAAGTCTGGAGTTCGCGAGTGGACGTTCGACCGAGGTGGGCCATGAAAAACCGATTTTTCGCAATCACACTAGCAATTCTCACGATGGGACTGTTGGTCACATCCAACATTTGGGCCCAGGACGGGCCACAGGCACAGCCACAGGCTCAGCCCCAGCCACAGACGGCGGTAGCACGGATCAGCGTCATTCATGGCAACGTCACAACCATGCGAGGTGATGCCGGACAATGGGTGGCGGCAACGGTGAACACTCCCATGGTGCCGGGTGACGCAGTGGGCACGGCGGATCAGTCGCGGGCGGAAGTCCAGCTCGACTTTGCCAACATCATGCAGCTCGACCAGCACACGGAAGCCAAGGTGGCGGACCTGGAGCAGAACAAGATTCAAATCCAGTTGGCCTCGGGCCTGGTGGACTACGCCGTTTACAGGGGCACACAAGCGGACGCGGAGATTGACACCCCGAACATGGGAGTGCATCCGCTGGGCCCGGGGATTTACCGCATTCAGGTGAATTCCGACAGTGAGACCCAACTAATTGTGCGCCAGGGCGAAGCGGAAGTCCTGACCAACCAGGGCAGCACCAAGGTTGAGGCCGGCCAAAGTATCCAAATTCATGGCACGGACAATCCCGAGTATAAAGTTGACCAAGCGCCGGGCGGAGATGATTTCGACAGGTGGTGCGGCGACCGAGACCGGCAGGTCCAAAGCGCGCAAGCATCGCAACACACGGATCCTTCCTATATGGGGTCGAGCGATCTCGATACCTACGGCCAATGGAGTGAGGTGCCGGACCAGGGTTGGTGCTGGACACCCCAGGTGGATATGGGTTGGGTGCCTTACACCGCCGGCCGTTGGGGTTGGGAGCCTTACTGGGGTTGGACTTGGATTTCCTACGAGCCTTGGGGCTGGGTGCCCTACCACTATGGCAGTTGGTTCATGTATGGAGGCCGCTGGCGCTGGCGGCCGGACCGGGGTGGTTGGGGTAGCAGAGGGGGAAACTACTCGGGCAATCGGTGGGGAAGCCCGAATGGTGCGCACTTCTTGCCCAGGGGCGGCGGATTGAGCGGGCGCCCCGGCGGAAACATGCCAAACTTTGGGGGGCGCTCGAACTCCATGGCCCCTGGGCGCATGGGAACGGGACAAGCGGGCGCCGGAGGCTCATCCTACAACTGGCAGGGGGTCGGGCGCGGAAATCAGTCAGGTCGGTGGCCGGCAGCGGTCAATGGTCCGAGTACAGGATTCCGAAGCTCCACGGCTCCACAAGGGGGTCAGAACAATTGGCAGCGGTTCGCAAGCCCCAGCCCTTACGGCGGGCGGATGGGATCCGGCGAAACCTCTCAGCGCGGCGGGTGGCAAGGGTACTCTAGCGCGCCGCGGAATTACTCGGGTGGGTCGCGCGGGTGGAATGCTCCCGCCCCTCGCTCCGGAGGTTCCTACAATGGCGGCGGTTCGCGCCCGCCGCTGCAACTGAATCGGCCCATCATGCGCCAGCGCGCTCCCAGCGGCGGGTACTATGGGGGCGGTCGCAGCTACTCAGCGCCTTCGGGTGGAGGCCGCAGTTATTCCGCCCCCAGCGGCGGTGGTGGTCGAAGCTATTCTGCACCTTCGGGTGGTGGCCGTAGCTATTCCGCACCGCGTAGCGGTGGCGGAGGCGGTGGCGGAGGCCACAGTTCCGGCGGCGGCTCCCACGGAGGTGGACACCGTTAAGCTCACCTAGCAACAGGGGCAGGCGGCAGGCAACTCAACTCCATCAGCCGCCGCCCCTGCCTTCCTTAAATCCATCCTTGCTCAGCAAACCCTGGCCTTGTTGGCCCGACTGTTTCGCCACGGCGAAATCAGTTATCATGGCGGCTTCAACTTGGAATTGGGGGTGACCCCGGTGCTGAGAATCGACCCGCAGTGCTGGATACGCACGCGAAGAGTGAATAAGCACGCCACGCCGCTACACCGGCGACAGGAGGATGGTTCCAATGGCAGAGCCAACAAGGGAAGAGTTGATGGCCCGGATCGCCGAGCTTGAGAAGCAGGCAGGAGCAAAGAAGGCCGGCAAGCTGGAATTTAAAGTGGGAGAGAAGGGCGGAGTGAGCGTCTACGGGTTGGGACGTTTCCCTACGACCCTTTATTACGAACAATGGACCAAGCTCCTTGATGCGGGAGAGGAGCTGCGAGCTTTCCTGGAAGCAAACAAGAGCCATTTGAAGCTCAAGCGCGAGATGTGAGGCGATCTCTGTCCTTTTTCGAAAGGGTTTGGACGCGGTTATCCGGCCGCGTATAATGGCACAAAGCCAAACCTTTGGTGTAAGTTGCTTGCTGACGTCAAAGGGAAGAGTCCCGTTTCTGCTGAGGGGGGGAATAAGCAAGGGCTGACTGTCCCCAGGAGGGTAGTATGGTCGTCTTCTGCAAACGCTGTGGTACACCCGTAAAGCTCGACAATGCGAGGCTGACCGACCCGGCGTACAGCGTGAAATGCCAACAATGCCATAGGCCTGTGGCGATCGACAACGTAAGGCCGGCCGCAGCCCACGGGCCTGGGGCGGCGCCTTCCGCGGGAACGGCCGGCGCCGCCGGGCCCCGCGCAGCGGAAGAACACGCGCCGGACAGAACCCACTACTTGCAGAAGATCCGCCTGTTCAGCGGTCTTCCCTACGAAGAGTGCCTGCTCATTGAAAGCCGAATACGTACTCGGGAGTTTGCCCCCCAGCAAACCATCGTGAAAGAAGGCGGGCCGGGCGATGCCATGTTCTTCATCACTTCCGGCGCGGTGGAAGTCCGCAAGAAGGACCCCAATACAGGGATCGACTTCCTGCTGAGCGAGCTGAAAGCCGGCACCTGCTTCGGCGAAATGGCGCTGCTCACCGGGAAACCGCGCGTGGCGACCGTGGTGGCGGTGGAGCCGACTTCCTGCTCGGTGCTGGAGCAATCGGCTTTCGACGAAGTCTTGCTGACCAGTTCCAAGGTGGGCCTCGCCATGAGCCGCGTGCTCGCCGAACGCCTGGACGAAGCCGAACATCAGACCGGAACCGAGCACATTAACCTCACCAAACTGCAATTCGACCCTCGGGTGATAAAGCTCCTGCCACAGCAGATGATGCAGACGCACAAGGTCCTTCCCGTGGCCTTTTCAAACAACCGCCTGACGCTAGCGATGGTGAACCCCAACAACCAAGCCGCGGTGGATGACGTGCGTCGCGTGATCAAAGGCGTGATTATCGAACCCGTCGTGACGTCCGAAGACGATTTCAATCGCTTTATTACGTCCACCTACGCTGACCTCCTGCGCAAGGAAGAGGAGAACCAAGCGCGTGAGCAAATCTCGGCGACTTCCAAGAATGTGCCGGCCGTGAAGGTCGTGGAAAATGAATCGCCGGCTCCCGAGCCGGAATCGACGGAGAGCATCCTCGAGTCGCTGCAATCGGAAGCGCTGAAATCCCTGGAAGTAGAGGAAGGCCCGCTATCTTCTGACAATGTATCGGACCTCTCCCGCTCCGCCGAGGACGCCCCCATCGTCCGCATGGCCAACAGCATTCTGGCGCTGGCCGTCAATAAGGGCGCCAGCGATATTCACGTCGAGCCCCAGGAAAAGGACCTGGCAGTGCGCTTCCGCGTGGACGGAGAGCTGCAACTGGTGCAGGTGCTTCCCAAGAAAATTCAAATGGGGTTGATCTCGCGCCTTAAGATTATCTCCAAGCTCGACATCGCGGAAAAGCGGCTGCCCCAGGACGGCCGCATCAGCGTGCGGCTGGAAGACCGCCTCATTGATTTTCTTGTCTCCACCATTCCCGCCAAGTGGGGCGAAAAGATTTGCATGCGCATCCTCGACAAATCCAACACCCTGCTGGGTCTCGACAAGCTCATCCTCCATCCGGAAGCGCTGGAGATGGTGCGCGACATGATCTCGCAACCTTACGGAATCATCTACGTAACCGGCCCGGCAGGCTCCGGCAAGACCACGTCGCTCTATAGCGCGCTGGCTGAGCTCAACGATCCCGACGTGAACATCTCCACCGCCGAAGACCCCATTGAATACGATTTGCCACGCATCAACCAAGTGCAGGCGCACAAGCAAATCGGCTTGGACTTCGCCTGCATTCTGCGCGCCTTCCTGCGCCAGGACCCCGACATTATCCTGGTGGGCGAGACGCGCGACAAAGAAACCGCCCACATCGCCGTCGAGGCAGCTCTGACCGGCCACCTGGTGTTCACCACCCTCCACACCATCGATGCCGCCGGCGCCTTCACCCGCTTGGGTGAAATGGGGGTTGATCCCTTCCTGACGTCGAGTTCGACCATTGGCGTCATTGCCCAGCGCCTCACGCGCCGCCTCTGCCAGGACTGCAAGGAAAGCTACACACCGGATGACATCGCACTCAAGTATATGGGCCTCGACCTGGGCAAACCGCTCACCTTTTACCGCCACAAGGGCTGCGACAAGTGCTCGGGAACGGGTTATCGCGGGCGCGTGGGCGTGTACGAAGTGCTGCGCATGACCGCTGACCTGCGCCGCTTGGTGGCCGGGGGAGGGAGCTCCGAAGCGATCTCTGCGCTGGCCATTAAGAACGGTATGATTACGCTGAAGGATTACACCGTTTGGCTGCTCAAGAACGGCTGGACCACCATGGACGAAGGTTTGCAGGTCGTCTCGGTACAGGAATAGCATGGGTATGGACTTGGCGGCCTGCTCTCTTCGCTACGTGAAGTTCTGGCGGAATCCAACCAGCTAGAGTTGAGAGACACGCTCGATGGGTTGCTTACTGGGAATCGACGGCGGCGGCACGCGGACCGCGGCGTGGCTGGCGGATGGTGAAGGCAAGCTCCTGGGGCGCGCCGAGTCCGGGCCCTCCAATCCTCTCAAAGTGGGGTTTCGTGCTGCCGAGCGCGAAATCCTGATAGCCTTCCGCACTTGCTTGCGGGAAGCCGGTTTCCCCCCAGCCGCCGCGCGCGCGTCGCGCCCGCCGGTGGTGCGCGCCGTCTGCGCGGGCATTTCGGGGGTCGACCGGCGGGCCGTACACCGTCCGCTCCTCGCCTGGATGCGCCGGCACATTCCCGCGCGTCACCATCTGCTGACTTCTGACGCCGCCATCGCGCTTGCCGCGGCCGTGCGGAACGCTCCGGGCATCATTGTAATCGCCGGCACGGGTTCCATCGCCTACGCCCGCAATGATCAAGGCAAGCTGCTGCGCGCCGGCGGCTGGGGAATCCCTTTCGACGATCGCGGCTCCGGCTACGACCTGGGCCGCAAGGCCGTGGCTGCTGCGCTGGAAGCATTCGACGGCCGCGGCCCGCACACTCTCCTGATGGACCACATCTGCCAGCATCTGGACCTTCCCGATATCACCGAGATCATTCCCAAACAACTCGAACAGCAGCAGATTGCCGGGCTCTTTCCCCTTGTGATGGAGGCGGCCCGCGAAGGCGACTTGGTGGCGCGCCACCTGTGCGACGACGCGGGCCGCGACCTCGCCGACCTGGCAGTCGCCCTGCTGAAACGAGCCGGCTGGACGCGCCGCACC
The DNA here is from genome assembly GCA_049522495.1 of Terriglobia bacterium. Lineage (GTDB taxonomy): Bacteria > Acidobacteriota > Terriglobia > UBA7540 > UBA7540 > Bog-366. The sequence continues at coordinate 6,747 of JBEKNU010000011.1, read as the reverse complement.
GCGCCGGTGGTCACAACCGGCGGAGTGTTCCGATCCGGCAACCTGATCCGCCGCGCCTTCGCCCGCCACCTTCGTCGCTTCGCCCCCCAAGCGCGGGTGGAGTTGCTCGAACGCCCGCCCGTCGAAGGGGCGCTGTGGCTGGCCCGTACTCTAAGCAAAAGTAGATTGTCGGGGCGCAGCACTTCCGCTTCCCCGAAAGGGGGGAATATCGTTAGCCGTAGGTAAAACTCACGGCTAATAATGTTGTTCCCCTCCGGGGAACCAGGAGGGAATTCATCATGAGCTTGCTTCGCAGATTCGGAAGTACATTGATTTTGGCCATACTTGCCACCGCCCTCGTCAGGGCTGCGGACAACACGCGCCCCTGGACTCCCTCTGACCTTGTTTCGGCGCCGCAACTGAATAGCCAACTGCCGGCGGTCAAAGCGGGGAAGATCATCCTGGTTCAAGTCGGCTTCCACGTCATGTACAAGATGGGACACATTCCTGGGTCGCAATACGCAGGCCCCGCCTCCAAAGCGGAGGGCTTGGCGGCGCTGGAAAAGCTTGTCGCCAAGCTTCCCCGCAATCAGGAGATCGTCATCTATTGCGGATGCTGTCCATGGGACCATTGCCCCAATATCCGCCCCGCCTTTCGAGCCCTGAAGGAAATGGGATTCTCCAACCTCAAAATACTCGACATCCCCGAAAGGCTCTTTGACGACTGGACCGCGAAGGGTTATCCAACTGTGAAAGGGGAGTAGCGCGGACCTGTCGTTTAGGTCCGCGGCCTTTTGATCTCCATTGGGAACGAACCCCGGACCTGCACAACAGGCCCGCCCTACGCCTGCTTCCTTAATCCAAAAGCGAAAAATCCAAAATGCTATGGACTCACGCCACCGCACGCTCGTATTTGCAGCCCTCGTTGGGGCAGTGGCGGGTGGTTTCGCCGCTCTTCTTGTCGAACTTATCCACCAAGATGGGTGAACCGCAGTTGGGGCAGGGTTCGGCGACGGGCTTCTCCCACGAGGTGAATTTGCAGTCGGGGTAGCGGCTGCAACCATAAAACGTCTTCTTGAACCTGGTGCGGCGCACCACGATCTCACCCGAGCAGCCTTTTTCCGGGCAGGGAATTCCCAGCGTTTCCCGCTTCACGTATTTGCACGTGGGATAGTTGCTGCACGCGGTGAATTGCCCAAAGCGGCCGTGTTTGATCACCAGGTGGTTGCCGCACTCGGGGCACTTTTCTTCCAGCGGTTGATCGCCAACCGCCGTGGCGGTCCCCTCTTTCATCACGATTTTCTTGGTGCTGCGGCATTCGGGATATCCGGTGCAAGCCAGGAAGTAGCCAAAGCGGCCGCGCTTCACGATCATGGGCTTGCCGCACTTCGCGCAGTTCTCCGCGGCAACTTCCGGCGCGGGCGGCGCGGCGCTGGAATACTTGGCGGCGAGCTCCGGGGGCAGGTCGCTGGTCCCGTCGCAGTCCGGGTAACCCGTGCAGGCCAGGAACTGCCCGTTGCGTCCCAGGCGGATGACCATGGGCTTGCCGCACTTCTCACACTTGACGTCGGTGGGAATGCCTTCGCCCTTGATGTCCACCATATCGCGTTCCGCCAGGCGCAGGTCCTTTTTGAACTTTTTGTAGAATTCATCCAGGGCGTCGGTCCAGGAAAGCTTCCCGTCCTCGACCTCGTCCAATTCTTCTTCCATGCGCGCCGTGTAAGCCACGTCGAAGATATCGCTGAAGTTTTTCACCAACATGTCGCTGACCAACATGCCGAGTTCGGTGGGATAAAAGCGCCCCTGGTTCTTCTCCACGTACTCGCGGTTCTGGATGACGGAAAGGATGGTGGCGTAAGTGGAGGGCCGTCCGATGCCCTTCTCCTCCAACGCCTTCACCAGCGTGGCTTCATTGAAGCGCGGCGGCGGCTCGGTGAAGTGCTGTTCGGGAAGAATCTTGTGCAAGGTCAGGTGCTCGCCCTCGGCCACTTGTGGCAGGCGGTGCTTCAGTTCTTCGTCTTCTTCCATCTCCGCCTTTTCGTCCTTGCCCTCTTCGTAGACAGCACGGAAGCCGTTGAACTTCTCGACGGAGCCGGTAGCGCGCAAGGTGTAATCGCCCGCGGCGATATCAATCGTGGTCTGGTCGAAAACCGCTGGGGTCATCTGCGAGGCGACGAATCGTTGCCAGATCAGCTTGTAGAGTTTGAATTCATCGGGGCCCAGAACCTTGCGCAGAGAATCGGGCGTGCGTAAGGCGTCCGTAGGCCGGATCGCTTCGTGCGCGTCCTGCGCGCCTTTCTTGCTGCGGTAATGGATTGCTTCGGCGGGCAGATAATCATTTCCGAAAGTTTTCTGGATGTAACCGCGCACCGCCGTGAGAGCGCCTTCCGAGACGCGCGTGGAATCCGTACGCATATAAGTAATGAGGCCGACGGCGCCTTCTGTGCCGAGTTCGACGCCCTCGTAGAGGTGCTGCGCCACCATCATGGTTTTCTTGGCGTAGAAGTGCAGCTTGCGCACAGCTTCCTGTTGAAGCTTGCTGGTGATGAAGGGCGGCACCGGGTATTTCCGTTTTTCTTTGGTGGTGACGGACTGTACAACCAGGTTGGCAGCTTTAATCGCCGCGGTAATCTGCTCCGCGGCCGCCTGGTCAGGAATCTCCAGATCCTTCCCCTGGTATTTCGCCAGGCGCGCTTCAAACACCGGGGGCTTTTTGCCTTCCACGTGCGCGGTGATGGTCCAGTATTCCTTCTTCTGGAAGGCCTGGATTTCCCGCTCGCGCTCTACGATCAGCCGCAAGGCGACGGTTTGCACGCGCCCCGCGGAGATTCCGCGTTTGACCTTGTCCCAGAGCAGCGGGCTGACCTGATAGCCCACCAACCGGTCCAGAATGCGCCGCGCCTGCTGCGCGTCCACCAGGTGGGCATCGATCTCTTTCGGGTGCTCGAACGCTTCCCTCACCGCGTCGCGGGTAATTTCGTTAAAGAGTACGCGGTAGAACTTCTTTTTCTTTGAATTCAGCAGCTCGTGCAGGTGCTGGCAAATGGCCTCGCCCTCGCGGTCCGGGTCAGCGGCGAGGTATACGGCATTGGCCTTGCTCGCCGCGGATTTCAGATCGGCGATCACATTCTTCCGGGTGGGGATGGTAATGTAGGTCGGCTTGAAGTCGTTATCGACGTCAACCCCCAACTCTTTCTTGGGAAGGTCCATGATGTGTCCCATGGACGCCTTCACCAGGAAGTCAGGCCCGAGATATTTGTTGATGGTTCTCGCCTTGGCGGGCGATTCCACAATGACCAGCGATTTACTCATAGATCCTTTGTGCCGACAGCTCACAGACGACAGCTAACAGCAAACTGTGACCTGTATGCTGTCAGCTTCTGTTGAGGATTCCCTGAGCTTACAGTTTACGGATAAAATTCTTTCCCGGCAACTGCCGGATCAACCCGCTCATTTCCAATTCCAGCAGCGCCGCCAAAACTCGCGGATGGGCAACCTGCGCGGCACTCACGATATCATCCACAAAAATAGCCTGGTCAGCCCGCAGGACTCCGAACACCGCTTTCTGTTCCGGGGTCAGCGAGGCATGGAAGAGTGTGGCGGCTTGCGCCCCCATCGGTTCTCCTTCCGATGCGTCCGCGGGCGGCAAGAGCTGCATGCGGACCTCGGCGGGAAACTCTTCGATCACATCCATCCACTGGTCCACCAGCTTCGCCCCCTGCTTGATTAGATGATTAGGACCGAAACTTTGGGCCGAAGTTATATTTCCAGGCACCGCAAAGACTTCGCGGTTCTGCTCCAGCGCCAGGCGCGCCGTAATCAGCGATCCACTGTACTCCGCCGCCTCCACGACCACCACTCCGAGCGAAAGTCCGCTGATGATGCGGTTGCGGATGGGAAAGTTTTCCGGGGTTGGCCCCGTGCCCAGGGGGAATTCGGAAACCACCGCTCCGGATTTCGCGATCTCCTCCGCCAGCCGCTTGTTCTCCCGCGGGTAAATGACGTCGATGCCGGAACCCAGTACGGCGACGGTTTTACCCTTGGCCTCGAGCGCCCCATGGTGCGACGCGGAATCAATGCCGCGTGCCAGGCCGCTGATCACCACCAGTTGCCGCTGCGCCAAATCGTGGGCCAGTCGGTGCGCCACGGAGCTGCCGTAAGCACTGGGCCGCCGTGCTCCGACCATTGCCACCGCGAACTGTGAGAGGACCTTCGCCTCACCCCGCACATAGAGCAGCAGTGGCGCGTCGGGAATCTGTTTGAGCAGCGGGGGATAATCCTCGCTGTCGAAGGAGATAAGCCGGCAGTCGGCTTTTGCTGCCTCCTGCACCTCCTTTTCGGCGTCTTTCAGAGCCGTTTGCGCAAAAATCGCCTGCGCCACCCGCGCCGGAACGCCACAACTTTCCAGTTCGGTGAGCGACGCCATATACGCGGCTTGCGGCGACCCGAAATGTTCGATGAGCTTGTGGCACCCGCGGATTCCCAGCCCTTCAATCCGCGTCAAGGCCACCCAAAATGTTAAGGATTCGCTCATCACTCTTCCCTTTAAGCCGACCGGCGTGCGGCGCCCCCCCCTCCCAGCGCACCCTGCTTCGATCCGCTCCGAGCCGGTTACTTTAAGGGGGAGGCATTATATGCCTTATGACCTGTCCAGGCTTTTTTAATTCGCAACCAGCAAGTGCAGCGCCGACCTCCGTCTTTTGATCCGCGGTTCTTCCCTGGACTCGCGCCCACGAACCCGAGGGGAGGCGTCCATCTTTGAGATTTCCGTTCTTTCCAAAGGAAGAACCGCGGCCCCTCAGACTGGGGGTCTGCGTAACCCCCCTCTGCGGTCGACAGAACATTAGCTCTTCTCGAGGTCGTTCAAGGCTACGCTCATGGCTTCGATCAGGCGGGGAGTATGATTATCCCACTTCCGGAAAAAGTCCTGGAGGCGCTCGAAGGCCGTGTTGCCTGTGGCCGTTAAGCTGATCCTCGTCCAGTCTGCTTCCGCCAACAGATGGTCGACTGCCGGCGACTTAAGTTTTCTCAGGGTTGCCTCCAAGCCGGGCCAGCCGGTAACCATCCACACGGTTTGATAACCATGAACTCCTTGCCAAGCCTTGGTGGCCGCGAGGAACGCTCGAAACTTCTCCTTATCTATTACGTCTTTGGATGCGCCGACAAGGTCGAGATAGGCGGCTTTCATATGCAGTTCGTAAATCAGGTCGGCGATGAATCGTTGCGGGTTTCCGAATAATAGCCCCCGTAGGGGGCCGAGGGGCAGGTTTTCATTGCGCAACCCCTCTAGCTTGTCCGCCATTTCACGCATGAGAGTTGAATCGTGACCCGCCAGTGTTTGCCACGTCTTGACGAGCAACGGCCCCTGCCCAGCAATCAGTTTATCGGCAAACTGGATGTAGTCGGATTCAGCAACGGGTCGCCCTTGCGCGCCTCGGGCAAAGGCGAAGGTGTTGGGCAACTGGGCACAATGTGTTTGCGCATTGCCCACCACTCCGCGGGGAGCGCCGGCGCCCCCCGCCCGGAACGCGGCGGTTCCCCCGAACCTTGTCATGGGAAAAGATGGTTCGCCCTCGATCGCGCCGTAGTTGAACGCCAGAGCTGTAGACGCCAATCCGTGCCTCTCGGCCAAATGCAAGTCTGTCCCATTGGGCGGGGGGTCCATAGTATGAATCGTAATTCCCCAGGGTCGGAGATTCACTTTCTGGAGCTTGGTAAGCATGTCTTCGGACGCCGTGGGCGTTCCCCAGGAGAAATCACCCGTCGCATAGTAGTGAGAGTACGCCTCCCACCCCACGTGCATCCAATAGTACAACTCGATACCCGGCCGCAACCGGTCGAGCATTTTCCGGTGCTCGACCAAAAGATTCACAAAGTCGTCGTTGGTCGAGCCGGGATACCCACCCGGATCGCTGTCAATGATGGCAATCCCGTCCATATTGGCGAGAGGACGAAGCAACTTCTCTCGCCATTTGACCATTCCCTCCACGGCCGAGCGGTCCGCGGGATTCATGAAGGCGGTGCTGGTGTAGTAGTACCTCTGCTCGAACGAAGATTGGGCCGCCACATCGTTTCTCGCCACCACGTTCGGGCAGAGCGTTAGGAAGGCAAGCATGTTGAATTCCCGGTGTAGGATGTCGATAACCTTCGCCGTTCGTTCCAGGCAGGCTTGGTCGCTCGGCGTCAGCGGCTCCGGCATCGTCTCCAAGGCGGGCCAGATCACGATCAGGTTGTACCCCAGCTTCTTGAGGCCATCAGCGTATCCCCGCCAGTCCTCGATCGTCCAGGCGCGTGCAGCATACGGATGCTTGTAAGGCCAGCCTTCATGAACATACATCCCCAGGATATCGTCGCGTGTCGCATGCTCTTTCCCTTCCGCGAACAAAGCCGTTGCCATGCCAGCCTGCGCAGCAACGCCGGCCGAGCGGGCCATAAGATGGATAAACCCTCGCCGGTTCATACGTTCCTCCTCAGGAACCAACTCGTTCATGGGTTTTGACTGGCACTGTGGTCGATCCGCAGCACGTAGCGAATTAGATCCCTATGAACGACAAGCAAGTGTAACGCAGGCGCCCGGTAATTAGGCGGGCAGAGTAGTGCCCGGGAGAATAAGGATATTTGGCGGTCGGATCTGAGATATTAAAACGTACTAGTATGTCGTTTCACTTAAACATGTTCATATCACATCATTAAAGCGTCCAACTTCTTCCAGCGATGAACCACGGGTGCGGCGTTGATTTCGGCAACCCCGAGCAGGATTCGATCCCG
>JBEKNU010000010.1:0-54177 GCA_049522495.1 Terriglobia bacterium | reverse complement strand
GCTGCTCAACTGGTTTCGGGCGGACAAGGCGATCTCCAGTGGCCCCACCGAGGGCCTTAATAACCGTCTGCAGTTGACGCTGCGAAAAGCCTATGGCTTTCGTACCTTCCGCGCCGCTGAAGCCGCTCTCTACCATACTCTTGGAGCTCTACCTGAACCACAGTCTACCCACAGATTCTGCTGAGGAACCTTTTTTTTCCAAGAACCTTGCCGCCGACGAAATAATAACTATTTTATTTTCAATAATATAGATTTTAGCGAGATTTCCGTCATTCATTGCTAACCCCTTTGATTTCTGGTACATCATGGAAAGGCGCGCCATTTTTCATCGCCGACCTCGAAATCGGCACGCTCAACACGCCTAACCCATTTTGTTTCTGGAAGATCATGGAAAGCCGCAGTTTCCTATAATCGTTCCACCTGACTCCCATGGCGTTTAAATTTCAGCAGCAGGTCGGTAAACCTCCAAGGGGGGTGGTTAGTGGAAATTGGTCAGCGGCCAGCCCAAGGGATCTAGGATCTTGAACAGGGCTCGCAAATCCTATCTCCTGAATCCGGACTCGTGCCACCGTCCACAGTCTCCTGCCTCCTAGCTCCTGGCTCCTGGCTCCTGATCCCGTCACCCAACACCTAGCCCTGGTGCGTGAGTTCACCCCAATGAGGCCCTCCAATCTGTAGCCTATCACGTTGGTGGCCAGGATCGAGGTAAACACTTACGGAGTGGCATAAAATAGCCAAATTTTGTCCGGATTTTCTGTCCAATATCCTACCGGTAGGAAATGGTAGTGGGTGACCGCCGATTTCCGGTTTCGCCTTGTCATTCGTTCGTACTGAAAATTGAAAACTGAAGGCTAATTTCTGCGTAATGCCCCATCCAAATTGGCGACATGCGGGTGCCGCGGGGGTATCGGCCATGAGAAAAGCGCACCATCAGAACTGCGCTGTGCGTGGCTACACACTCCTGCCGGGTGGGGCATCCCCATCAGGCTATGCTGCCGGCCTGAATGATCCGATCTACCAGTCCTCCGGGAGCACACGGTCCGCGCAAATCCGTTTGCTCGAGGGCCGCAGGAAGGGCCCACAACATCATGTTTTGATAGTAGTCATACCCGCTGATCCGCGCGCCCGTCGCCGCCTGGACAATGCATGGCTGGTTCCACGTATAACCCTTTTCAATCAGGTTAAAGAGGCAACGCCGCGCCTGCTCCAAGCCGAAATCTGTTTCCCCGGCATAAATGAAGGTCATCGCCAGCATTAGTTGCTCGGAGACAAAATAGGTATAAGGGCCGTAGCCGGCTTCCTCCCAGGGTGTCCCGTCGGGATTGGCAAAGAAAACCGTGCCATACGGGGACAACTGCGCATTCTTTTCCTGAATCGTCCGGAGGGCCGTTTTGGCCCTGTCCGGGCGGAAAACGGGCGGCAAACCATGAAAGCGGTTGATCCAATTCCCGTCCAACTGGCAACTGAAGATGCGGTCCGAGCGCTTGCCGGTCTCCGGCTCGTCAAAGGCCAGGTAGTACTCGCCTGCCCACATCTTGTTTTCCATCGACTCGCTGCCTTGTTGGAACCACTTTCGGCACTGCGCGGCGAACTCCTGGTCACCAACCTTCTCGGCCATCCGCCCCGCAATCTTCAACTGAGCCAAATGCAGCCCTCCGACGTGTGCCGTCATTCCGTACCACTTCTCCCCTTCCACCCACTCCGTGGCGTGCTGGCCGGTAGCCGGGTCAATGTTCCCTTGCGGCATGCTGATCACACCGTCGGGACCGGGATTCAAGTTCATCGTGTAAATGGTGTTCTGCTTGAGGGAAGGATAAAACTCCTTGAGGATTTCGTCCTTGCCGGTGCGCAGCCAGTAGCGATCCAACATGTCGGCGTAGGAAATACCGTTGGTCGTCGTTTGATACCCGCGAACGGGAAGGGCCATTTCACTTCCCTCGGTCGAAGGTGATCCCGTGCAACCGCCAAAGATCCAGGGAGCGGCGCCGTCGTGAGACTGGTAGGCTTTGTAACCACGCAGCGTGGAAAGCGCCAAATCGGGGAAGAAATAGACCAGCGGAATATTTCCATAAAAACTGCAGGGGATACACTCGATTTGGGGGCATTCGCGAGGGGACTCATTCATCCCGAACAGGCCGTCTTCCTTCCGGCACCAATCCCCGATAGGAGGCTTGGCCGCAGCCCACATCCCAACCTCATTAATGAAATACAGGTTGTTAACCAGCGTCTCGCGCAGCCATACGGGCAGCTTTTCATGCGTGTAGATCGCCTGCTGCCAATTCAAAACCCGTTTCAACAGAGAGGCATGCTGGCGCGCCATCACTTGGGCCACGGCCAGGGAATCCGGGTATCGGCTGGCATACATGTGGGTGAAGCAATGGGCGCCTTCTCCTTTCCACAACGGCGCATACCAGGCGAGGACGAAGCGGATGGTCTTTGCTTCCCGGAAGCCCAAGTCGAAGTCCACCGTCAGAGAGGTTCCAAAGTCATTCTCCTGCGGGTGTGGACCGTGACGCCCGCCCCACGAGCTGCCCACCGCTCCCCGGTCTGCGCCCATCATCACCTTTTCACCGCCGAGGGCCGCCAGCGTGTAGCCGACGCCCCCATCGCTGGTAACGGAAACGCCATTCAACTCGCCCTGAAGTTCTTTTCGCCTCGCCGACGTCGCCCCGTTGGCCACGGGCTCCAGCGCCGAGTACCAGTTGTAATGGACTCGTTCGCGGGGACTCGTGGGGGAGATTTGGGCTTCCCCCTGCGTTGGACCGGGAAAGCTGAACGTCAGGCTGCCCTGTTGCCGCGCGGCCGTCTGATTCCGCAGGCGCACTTCGAAAACCGCTCCGGGGGTGTTGGAGATGGCAGTGTCCCCCGGAATAAACGGGGTCCAGGCACGCAGCCCGACGCTCACCGGAGCACTCGTTTCGTATTCCAGATCCGCCACCGGGTAGTGGCCCCAATAATGAATCTCCCTGGCCATCTCGACACCTTCAATCTCTTCCGTATGCCGTGTCGCCAGGACCCAGGTCTGCTTTCCCACGCGGATGCCGAGGAAGGGCTGTCGCAGTGGCCCGCGGGGAGGAACGAAAGAGCCGAACATGGAACAGTACCCGAAGGTCCCGTCCGTATCGAGATCGATGCCCCCCGTGTCAATGGCCCCCAGGGGCAGCCCACACTCAGCGGGTTTACTCTTCCGGTAAATCAGGCCGCACACAGGTTCCGTGAACCCTGAAGCAGTGAACTGCGACCAAGCCAGCGCGGAAAGGCTCCGGGCCGGAAAGAGCTCTCCCGCCTCTTCCGCCGAGGCCTCAAGCCCAAGTTGTTGCCCAGCGGCCTCGAGCGTACGATTTAAAGCGCCGCTGACGATCCCGGCAGTCGATGAAAGGACGAATTTGCGTCGATCCATTTGAACCCTCTTTCTGTCCATGATTTCCCTTCACGAGAAACCGTCTCACTGGACCCCACGCTGGTCTTTAGCATAGAACGCATCCCAGAAATCCAGCCGGTCTCGGTGAGGGAGCGGCACGGCTTCCACCTTGTCTCCGAATTGGATCACAACCTGGGTTTTCTCGCTGTAGTTGGGCCACTTGGGCAAACCTTTTCCGTTGGGATCACCCTTGGTGGCGAAATTGACCCAGTACATGGACATGATTTCCGCCAGCCGGGTATCGATCGGGGTCCATGCCCACTCCGGGTGGTAATTCATGGCTCCGAAAACATAGAAGAGGTCGGCACCGTGGAAGGATCCATACCGCCGGGAGTTCGGCATGGGCGGCACACGATTCAAGAAATAGAGATAGGCCTTTGATTTGCCGGTCCGGGTTTGCAGGTTCACCCAGGTGCGCGCCGCGCAGGCAAACATTCCGTCAGTTTCGCTGGCGGTTTCCGAAGGCAAGACCTTTTCTTCGGAATCGACCGGATAGAGCTTCAAAAACTCCTGCGCCTGATCCCCGAATCGGCGGTTGGCTTGTTCGATGAATTTCTCAGCGCTGACGGGTTGCAGAAAAAACGATCCCTCGTCAGCGTTCGTACCCGTCAGCAAGGGGACATCGTTTTGCTGTCCGGCCGCGAACAGATGATTAGGGCTGTCGGGTAAGAACCAGCCATCTACGACAGGCCCGAAGCCCGCACGCCCCCCGCCGTTCGCTTTGGTAAAAGCCTCATACGCGCGGTAGAGTTGATCCGCCGGCATGGCACGCAACTCGGCGAGAGATTTCGCACCTGCCGATTGCGCAAACTTTATTCCCGTCTGCTCCGCCCTCGCCAGCAGCAACTGACCGGATCGGGGTTCCACCGTCGCCCCGCTTTCGCCGATGGCACGCTCGAACAGTCCCTTGGCCAAAGGTGATGCCATCAGGCAGCTCACCGCCATGGCGCCAGCCGACTCGCCGAAAATCGTGACGCGCTTCGGGTCGCCGCCGAATGCCGCGATGTTACTCTGCACCCACTGGAGAGCCGCAACCATGTCCAGCAAGCCGTAGTCACCCGCAGCATGGTGGGGGGATTCGTCTATCAGCTCCGGGTGAGCCAGGAACCCGAACACTCCCAGGGGATAGTTGATGCTCACCACCACCACGCCCTTCTTTGCCAGCGCCTCCCCGTTGTAGTAAGGCAGCGAGCTTGTTCCACCTTTGAAACCACCGCCGTAAATCCACACCATCACCGGCAGCCGTTTTCGGGACGAATTCGCGGGCGTCCAAATGTTTAAGTAAAGGCAGTCCTCACTGATGGGTTCGCGCTTCTCCCTCAGATCACGAAAGGGGCCGCCCATGGCGTTGGGCGACTGCATGCACTCCGGCCCAAACTCATCCGCTTTGCGAATGCCCTCCCACGCGTGAGGAGGTTGCGGCGGGCGCCAGCGCAGTTCCCCGAGGGGTGGGGTGGCGTAGGGGATTCCCTTAAATACACGCATCCCCGGAGCTGATCCCGAAGTTCCGGAAACGAGACCACTCGCCGTATGGACAACGTCAGGCACGGCCGCCGAGGTTTGCGGCCAGCTACTCAACAAAAGCAGAATCAAAACTCTGATGATGTTGGGGTGGGTGTTGGTGGGCTCCTGCGCTCCAGCATCCCTGCCTGCCGCCTCAATCCCCAAGCCGGGCATAGCGGCGACAGCGGAGCCTTTGACGAATTCCCGGCGCGTCACGGGCGAATATGGGAGTCCCGATTTCTCGCGGCTGCTCAATTGGGAAACGCTCCATCTCTCTGGCGTGGGGGCGCGCCCGGTGCGTCGCGGGGAGTCGACTTCTCTCCCCGGACGCAGGGCTCTGCTTATTCCTCCTTCTTTCCATTCGTATCGTAGACCTCCACCGTCCCATACTTTTTCAACACGTCACGGATGGCCTGCTTCTGGTCGTTGCCAGGCTGCTTGGGGTCGGCGACGCAAATGATTTGGAGATGGTCGAGATCAATATACTTTCGCGCGGCGGCCTGGGCGGCATCCGCAGTCGTCTGGGCGATTCTCGTCGGGAGGCGGTCCCAGTAGTCCATGGGCAATCCCTCATCCTGGACCGTCAGCCAATTCGACAGCAGTTCCTGGGGCTGCTCCAACGACAAGGCGAAGCTCGCAATGAGCGAATGGCGCGCCTCGTTCAGTTCAGCCTCCGGCACCTTTTCGTTCCGGATGCGCTTGAGCTCCAACATCAGTTGCTCCATGGAACCGTCCGTTACCGCGTTACGAACCTCGGTGTTGGCCGACCATGTCATACGGTATTTCCCGACCTGGAACCTGCTGTATGCTCCATAAGTGTATCCATGCGCCTCACGCAGGTTGAGGAACAGTCGGGCCTGCGGACCGCCACCCAACACCCGGTTCGCAACCCTGAACCCGATAAATTCCGGGTCAGAGCGCATGGCTCCGAAATCCCCGGCAAGAATGTTGGACTGAACGGAATCCGGCCGGTCGACCAGATAAATCTTGGCGGGCGCCGGTGGCGGCAAATTGCTCCAATCCGGCGGGGGTACGGGCTGTCCACTCCAATCGCCAAAATACTTCCGGGTCATTTCCACGAACTCGTCCGCTTTGACGTCCCCAACCACGATCAGAATGGCATTGCTGGGAACGTAGTAGCGGTCATGGAAATCTTTCAGGCGCGCGGGAGTGGTGGCCTTGATTGAATCCGGGGTGGGAAGGGTGATGGAGGCAGGGAAATCTTGATAGATGGCCTGCTGCAATCTCTCCTCGGCCAGTTGGAAGGGTTGGGACCGTTCTTGCTCGAGATCCGAAAGCTCCCGTTGCTTGTACTTCTCCAACTCGTCGCTGGGAAAGGCGGGATTCAACAGGACATCACTCATCAGGTTCAGGATCTCACCGGTGCTGGATGAAAGCCCGGAAGCGGAAACGCGGGTGTCCGTGGACCCAAAATCCGAGGAACAGTTCAGAGTGGCGCCGAGCTTGTCGACATCCGCCGCCAATTGCGCGCTCGTCCGGTGGGTTGTGCCTTCCCGCAACATCTCCGCGGTGAAGCTGGCCAGGCCCGGCGTGTCTTTCGGGTCCGACATGTCGCCGGTCCCGATCTGAAGAACGATGTTTACGGTCGGCAACTTGTGTTGTTCGAGAACCATCACGGTGAGCCCGTTGGGGAGCTTGGTCACCACCGGCCTGGGCAGGGTCACGTGGAGTATTTCATTACTCACCGGGGCGCGGTTGAGGCGGACCACCTTGGAGAGTTCGGCCGCGTGCTGCTGCTGCGAGAAGGCGGGCATGGCCACCGCCAATGCCGCAGTGAGCACCGCGAGATAGGAGATAGAGGATCTGCATTTCGTCATCATAATTATTTCCCCTCCTTTTGAGCCTTCGTCGTTTTGCGCTGCGGCGCAGCCGGTAGATCCGTGACCACCGAGAGCTGTTCGGGAACCAGGTACTTCTGGGCAGCCTCTTTCACCTGCTCTGCGGTTACGGCGTTAAACTTGTCCACCACGGTGTTGATCAAATTAGGATCCCCAAAATACACCGCGTACTGGCCGATCCGCATGGCGGTATAGAGGTCCGATTGCCGGGTTTGAATCTGCCCGCGCAGGAACTGGACGCGCGCCTTCGCGACTTCCTCCGCCGTGATGCCATCCTTCTGAACCGCCGCAATCTCATCCCGTATGCCCGCTTCGCAATCCTCCGGCTTCACCCCCGGCCGCAGGAAGGCATAGAAGTAGAGAAGGCTGGGGCCGCGCCGCTCATCGGCTTGGACAAAAACCTGAGTGGCGAATTGCTTTTCCTTGACCAGGCGCTGATAGAGACGCGAGCTTTGCCCCTGGCCGAGCACATTTGCAAGTACGTGGAAGGCCTCGTTATCCGGGGTGTTCCCGGGGGGAATGTGATACGCCATGAGCACCAGCGGAGTCCGCGCCAGCAGATCATGGATGGTTTCTCTCCTCTCGCCATAGTGGGGGGGCTCCGTCATGTCGACTGGCGGAGGCGTGGATTGTGAGGGGATGTTGCCAAAGTACTTCTTCACTTTCTCCAGAGTCTGGGCGGGGTCGAGGTCACCCACCAAGGTCAACACCGCGTTGTTGGGCGCGTAATAGATGCGGAAAAACGCCTTCACGTCGTTCACCGAGGCCGCATTCAGGTCAGACATCTCGCCGATGGTGGAATGCTTGTAGGCGAAATTATCGTAAGCGAGATTGTCGATGTCCAGGAAGGCATGGCCATAAGGCTGGTTGTCCTCACCCACCCGGCGTTCTTCCTGCACGGCGTTGCGCTGGTTATCGAGATTGGATTGGTTGACGGCCAGGGAGCGCATGCGGTCGCTCTCCAAGAACAAGCCCAGATCCAACTGGTTCTTGGGCAGCGTCTCGAAGTAGTTCGTGCGGTCTTCATTGGTGGTGCCGTTCATGTTGCCACCGTTGTTGAAGACGAGGATGAAATGCTCGCCCTTGCCCACATTTTCTGAACCCTCAAACATCATGTGCTCGAAGAGATGCGCGAAGCCGGTGCGGCCCGGCCGCTCGTTCCGCGATCCCACGTTGTACGTGACCGAAATGCCATAGACCGGCGCCGTGCGATCCACCGCGATGATCACGCGCAGGCCGTTGGCAATCTTCTGGTCGGTGAAATCTACACGAGGTAGCTTCGGCTGATCCGCCCGCACGAGTTGCGCCGCCATCAGCACCCCGCCGAGCAGCAGCCCACACCAGCGATAGCTTTTCATGGAAGACTCCTATTAATCGATTTTTCCACCCGGGGCCACTATTCTGTTCCCAATGTGTTCCCAATGCAAGACCCAAGGCTGCGGCCGACGCGAGCAATGCCTTTGTGGCTAATCCTCGTCTTCATCCTCTCGCGGACCTATCATCTTCATATCCATCGGTTGGAATCCCAGTTTAAGAGCTGGAGATTCGGGCCTCAAAGCGTAGTCATCATGATCGGAATTCACGAATAACGGATCCGCGATCACGGTATGGAGGTCGTAACCGAGCTTTTTCCATTGGGCGAGTGTCGTGATCTTCCTCGCATCGTCAATCTTGCGGTCGTCTTGCAATTCATATCTTCCTCCGCTCCCTTGGAATAGGAGGTTGTGGTCGCAATCCGCCAAAGTCCATTCGCTCCAACCCTTGGATATTCCGTAAATGGGGGAAACTCGGTGAGGATGAACGGCCGGCCCGGGTATGCCGCCGGCTTCCGGTGCCTCGAAGTAAGAAGCCGAATTCGCTTGATAAAAGATGTTCCGGGCGAAGTGATTTCCCGCGTAAAAGCCTTGCATGTCTTGCCAGTAAGGAGCGGTTGAGACGACGTCCATCAAAGAGATATTCCTGAGACAGTTCACAAAAATATTGTTTTCGATGAGATTGTTCTTCCCGGCATGAAGCTGCAAGCCATTCAGACAGCGCACCACGATATTGCCGTAGACAAACGAATTGCTGGTGTAGTTGTCCATGTAGATCCCATTCGACCACCCGCCGCGCCCCATTTTCCCGTTCCTCGTCTCAAACGTGTAAGTGTCGGCAATGTAGTTATACCGGATCACGTGGCCGTCTCTTTCCGCGTCCGGCTTGCCAGGCCGTTCCATCCACATGTTGATCGCTCCGGTGTCATTGATTTGCAGGCAGGCATGGCGAATCAGGTTGTATTCGACGATGTTTCGGCCCCCGGGATTATTTGACAAGTTTATTGCGTGGTGAGGCATATACTCAATCTTATTGTGGCTGAAGTGGTTCCCATTGCTCATGCCCGAGAAAATCCCGCCCACATACTTGTTCAGCACGCCCAGATGATGAATGTGGTTGTCGGAAACCACATTGAATTTGGGGTGGTACAACTCCGTCCCCAAAAGACAGATACCGTTTGCGCCCCCCAAGCTGAGTTCGTTATGCCGGATGACATTGCGGGCGTTGTGCCCTTCCAGATAGATCGCATTGCCTCCCACCGCGTAAAAGCGGTTATGGTCAATCGTGCAATGCTCAGTTCCTTTCAAGTGGAGAGCGTCGCCACAGTATCTCCAACCAGGTTGCCAAGCCATGGCCCCCGCGCCCTCAACCTCCAGATGATGGGTGTTGTCCCCGTCCAGAGTCTCGGTAAGTGTAAACCCCGAGAGTCGTAACCATGATGCCCCCTGAATATCGATAAGGCAGGACAATGCCGGCACAACTACCTCGTCCTCCGGCTGGAGCGTCCCGCTGGGCGGCCAGAAATAGACCATTCCCTCTTCCGAGTTCAGACACCATTCGCCCGGCGTGTCCAAATCCTCCAGCAAATTCGCCACGAAATAAGGGTTGTCAGGCCGCAGGTATTCGACTTCATACCAGGGGAGCGTATCGAACTGATAGCCGGGACGGGTTAACGTGATGATGCGGTTTTCCTCATCAACAGATTTGATCGGCGCGGTGCTCTGCCATTGGCCGCTGCCTTGGTAGAAGGTAATCTCTCCTTGGGCCGGCTTGGCCCAATGATGCTCGAAGGCCCCCGGCTTGTACTTGAACGCCGTAATGCTGCCCTTCTCGGCAGGAGACTCCATATAGGCCCAGCCTCCATACATCGGGTCCTTGGCGTCAAATTTCGGCGCACGGGCGCGGATTTGGCGCTCGCCGTTTAAGAAAAGTTGGCGGAATTTCCAATCGCCGCCCTTGGAGCCCGGTAAGGCCGCCACCAGAATCTTCCCCTTGTGGACTTTCCAGCCGCTGACCTTTCGCCCTCCGCTCAGAATCGGCTTTTCGCCCGGGTAAGCAGAGTAAGTGATAACCGCCTCACGGCTCCCGCTGTCCTCACGTCCGAAAACCAATGTTTGATCCAAGTAATACTTCCCACCCCTCGCCATGACGGTGATCGGCTGTCCTGGTGCCTGCGACCGTTTCATCTCTCGCACCAGGGCCTGGGCGTGTGCCAAGCTCGCCAAGGGTCCATCTGTCTTTTCGGCATTGGCAGCCGCGAGCTTTCCCGACCATGCGTCATTCCCATTCGGCGCAACATACAGGTCAGCGTGGGTTTCTGGAAAGGGTGAGCGAGGAGACTCCCGCCGCGCTGTGGCTCGAGGTTCTCGCCCGGTCAGAGGGTTGACGGCCAACGTGCCGGCAGTAATTTTCAGGATGTCACGTCGCGTGAATTTTGCCACAACCAATCTCCTTTGAACCCGCGAGCGGAATCAAGCGCGCCTTATTCGGACAAAGTCAGGAGCTGCGTCAGCCTCTTTGCGGCCTCCTCCATCCGGCTTGTTGATGCAATCAAGATGATGCTGAGATCACGGTCCCGGTTAATTTCCAGGCTGAGCCAACCATTTTGGACAGCCACTTCCCCTCGCTCCAAGGGAACCCAACATGCCTTGTGGAACTCACCCACCTGGAATCGAGCCACACCCGCAAGGGCGTGGCTGCCGATGCGGACCCGCCCCTCTCCCATCGGTAGCAGGCATATCATCGGTGATTCCCTCAAGTCTTTTTGGTCCAGACTCATCAGCATCACCTGACGTGTCGATTCGCAATACGCGCCGGTTGGGCCTTCGACGATTCCGGCTGTCTCGATTGATTGGATTTCCCCGCTTCGCGTCACCGCAAGGGCACCCGGCATGCGCCGGGCCAGATCCACGCGCACAGGCCCCGCTGACGTCTGGAAGCGAATGGTGCGCAGCGGGGCGGAGTCATCCCGGTTAACCAACGTATACAGTTCATCGCCCTGGCGCGTCACGGAGCGGAAGAGGTGAATCCAGGGGTTATCGGGGTCCAGCGATGGCCGCCGCACCCCCGCCCATTCGAGGAAGCTTGCGTACACCCTTCGACCATACTCTGTGGTGCGGGCGGGCGCGTGCAATTCCAGGACGTCCGTGGAGTAGAACACCCGGCCACTGCCAACACGGTTCGTGAAGATGACGGGTGTATTATCGGACGCTTGAGCGATGACGCCGGCCGTCGTGGGTTTAACACGAATGCACGGATAGCCGTCATATTCCTCAATTCGCGGGATTGCTGCCTGGGGCCGAATGATTTGCTTGTGCCCCTCAAAACTGATGTTGGGGTAGATTTCGGATTGAAATTCCACCCCCAGCAACTTAACCAGTCGATCCGTGCGCGTGCGTTGACGTTCGGGATCGTAGGAGATGTCACCCGATACATACAGTGTTCCCCCGTCCTTCACAAACTCGCAAACGCGCTCGAAAGTTTCATCATTGGGGCAAAATGGAATCGGATACACCAGCACCTTGCAGGTAGAGGGCAAGCTCTCCAGCGAAAAATCATCGATGGTCCCAAAGTTACAGTGCAGATCGAGGAGATAGCGGATGCCGTTCAGTTGGGCCTCCTGGACGGTCACCCGCTGACCACCCAAGCGGTGATCATTGGCGATGAGGAAGAACATTTCCGGCGGTTCATACTTCAAGTCAAACTGCCGGAAAAACAACGCGGTGTTACGGAAGTACATCAGCGCATCGCGGCTCACCAGATCACAGGGATAATTGCTTCCCCACTCGAAGGGAAAGTCGGCGGGATATTTCCAGCACCAATTACTGACCTTCGAGCCTCCCAAGCCCACCACATAGTGCGGAACGGTCAGGAGGAGTTGGTTTTCTTCCGTCGCGCTCCTGGCCACCTGCACCCCGCCCGCTCGGGTCCAAGCCGGATGCGTCTTGACACCAAATTCCCCAACGCTGATGGACTTGCCACGGGCCCTCATATCCATATAGCGCAAAGTCTGGGGAAACTTGTAAATGTCGTCGCCCGGGATATCGAAGTAACCAAGGTTCATAGGCGCAAGCGACCCGATGGACATGATGGCGTCAAACCCGTCGATCGGCATGGGGTAAAACTCGGAAGTGGAAATGTGATGAGGGTCTATTCCTCGAACCGCTTCAAATTGCGATTCAAGCCAGCGGTGCGCCAGCATGGTGCGAAAACGATAAAAGTCATAAGTTCGGATATCTTCCCATCGATTCGTGCCGACCACAGGAGGAATATCGCCGATCTTCGCCGTAGGCGGCGAAAGATGCCACGCATCCGCGAGGCGCCCATCGGAGCCGTGCCGTTGCTTCAAATACTCGTTGAAGAGCGATCGCACATCCGGAATGTCGGGATTATTGCACTGCAAATCGCCGCTCAGGCAATAGATCAATCCGGGACTCAGGCCATATCGCTGGGCAAAGATCCGTGAATACTCGAGTTGATGGTGCAGGTCACGTTCGCTGACAGCTATGTTTACGTAAGCGATCACCACCGGAAAGAAAATGATTTTCCGTTCCTGGCAGATTTGGAGTATGGCGTCGACTTCACGCCACCAAGCCTCCGGAGGAACATCGTCCCATCCTCGCGCGCCCAAGACATGCTCATAGACCAATAGAAACTGATCCCTGAGCTTGGTAATGTCGTCATGCCACGTCTTCGCGTTCTCATACTGATTGATGAAGGTGTGGATATATTCGTCGGAGCCCTGCAAAAAGACCGTGCGTTGATTCCGGCGAAAATAGTTGTCAGAAAAGCTCAGCGGAAAACCGTCGCGCAGGACATTTTCATCCCAAACCAGGAAACCCGTTTCGACGTGGTCAATCTTTTTGCCGGACTCGAACAATTCGATGCGGACGGTATATCGAGGGAGATCGAACCGGCCCCCCGGCCAGATGGTCTTGAGCGGCAGTGTTTGGTCGGGGTCAAGTTCAACGTCCTGGGTGTGGAGGAACTGCTGCTTTTCCGAATCGGCCGCAAGCACCAGAAACCGGAGGGTAAGATGGCGTTTCCGGCTGCCAAAGTTGCTGACCCGCGACAAGATCTCGACATCCTCACCCTGCCGGTAGGAAGCGAAGTTCGTTCGGGCTTCCTGCAGAAATGTCTTGCGCTGAAGAGCGTCGAAAACCTCGAGTAGGAGTGCACGGGAGGTTGAATCGTTGGCGGAAAAGAGGTCGCGATCCTCCACGCCGAAGAAAGCCCAGTGACTCTTCCGGTAAATGCCGTTGTAATGGCGCATCAGGGCGCCTGCCGCGCCCCGCAAGCGTCCGTAACTGTCGTAGGCGTTCAGCAAGGGAATCCACCGGGCCTTGTTGGGGCCCAACACTCCGCTGGCCGCATACCCCGTAACCGGCGCGGAAATATGGCAGGGTGTCGTCACCACCTCCTGCCCCGGCGCGGTTGCCAGGTAAGAAACTTCGCGCAATGGGTAATCCGGATCAAAGACCCCGATTTGTTCGGGTGCAAGGAGCAGGCCGTCAAACCCGGGTGCGCGGGCGGTATTGATGCGGATCTCATCAAGAGTCTTGCGCAGACTGACCTCATCCACCCATAAGCTGCCCGTTCCCCGCAGTCCAAAGGAAATGCGGATCGATGCGGCTTCCGGATAGATCACGACGTCGCACTGATACCGTTTCCAGTCGTTGCTGCCACGGAGCCGGACGACTTCCGTGCCGGCTTCGCGAATGCGCTTGCCGGAACTTTGATGCTGCTCCACGACGACGAAAGCATAACCATCATAACGGCCACTGACTTCGCTCTTCGCCCAGCAGGAAAAATGGAATCGCTCCCTCTCATGGTGAACGGGCGTTTCAAATTCCCACGTGGAATTTTGCGAACAGTTCTCCTCGCCCTGTTTGACTTGGGCGGATTGCCTACCCTCATGAGCTTGAGTTGAATCCAGCAGGCAAGTCCGAGGGTTGGCGATTTTCCAACCGGCGCTTTGGCAGGCTTCGAGATTCGCCTCAAAGTTACCTTCGCGGACCTCCTCCGCTCCCGGATCAGCCTTGAGGGCTTCGCTCTCGGTAATCCATCCACCCGCTCCCTTCAGCAAGGGATAATTAAAGGCGTAACCACCTGTGGCAAAGAAGCTGCCCCCCTGACTGAGGAATGTCTGAAGCGCCGCTTGGGCGGAAGCAGGAAAGGAAGCGCCGTAAGGAAGCACCAGGATGTCAAACCGTTCGCGTGTGAGTTGCTGGGGGTCCGCAAGCTGCACGGAGCTAATGAATTCCACCTGGTAGCCCCCGCGTTGAAGCGTATGGGCCATAAACTCCGGGTCGGACGCGGTTCCTTCTACCGGGACCTCATCCCGCCAGACCGCAACATTCGCCAGGGATTTGCGAGGAGGCGCCGGATACCCTTTCTGCTCCTCACGCGTAATGACATTCGCAACCTTCGTCGCTTCGGGCCCTTCCACCACGGTGACATCAGCGAACCAAGCTTCTCCCTGGGCACGATAGAGCCCCAGCGAGAGCTCCAGCCAGACGGTTTCCAAGCGCCACTCCGACGGTGGTGCGCATAGAAAGGTATAAGAAAAGGGAGTCCAATCGTGAGTGCCCGTAAGCTTCGCGAACGTGTGCTCTTCCGCCGCGCGCCGCGCCACAAACTCATACTGTCCTAGCAACATCACCGCGCCGCCACCTTCTTCCAGTGGTTCGATTTCGCGGGTACGCATGTAGCCGTGCACCGTATAAGTTTTTCCGGACTCGGGTGAAAGGATGGTGGCTCGCGCGGTGGTAGAGCCGTGAGCTTTGACGTGCAGCACCTCAGGAGTGGGCGCGCCGTTTGCGGATATGATCTCGCATCCCGGCCCCATCTGCCATCCCCGGCCCTGGTGATGGAACGCGCCGTCATCTAACAAGGTCACTTTTTCCGTGCCGGCCGGCAGATTGGCGGGGCCTAAGGGAAAATTGGCAAGGCTCAGCGGTCGCGCCACCGGCGATACCCGGGCCCAGCCCATCACCAGTGAACTCCATTGAATGAACTTCCGCCGCGAGACACCGGGTAGATTCCAACCGCAGGGGTGCTCCGACTTCTCTTCATCTGAATCGTTGCCCATTACAACCTCCTGGGGAAATAACGCTCATCTGAAGCGAAATTCTCATCAGCCAGCCATGCTGCCCGACCAGCCCAGAATACCAATCGCCACCAGGAGGATGGCAAGGCCCGCGATCATCCAGCGGTGAGCTGCAAGGGAACTGAGTTTCCACTCTCCTGTCAGAAACCCGACGCAGTTGGCGGTGACCAGGCTGACCACCAAACTGAGCGGCCAGCCGATGGCTGGCCCTAATTTGCCGAGTTTGGGCGAAGCGGCGCCATAAGCGAAAATACCGCCTCCCCACAGCAGCCCCATGAGAATCGCAAGCGCATAAAGGGGGGCAGCCTTCGGCTGGCGGAAGTTGGACCAAGTTCGATTTTTGCGCAGCAGGTATCCACAATAAGCCAGATTGGCAATAGCGCCGCTGCCGAGGACCAACAGCCAGATCACATTCGATCCCGCAAAGGGACTATTCCCCAGCTTAATGGCAGTCGTGATAATTCCCTGCGACAGGCTGTAACCCACATTGAAAAGGGCCGAGATGACGCCGGCACCAGCGCAAATCAATAGCCCCACCCAAAAGGGGCGGGCAGTGCCCACCATTTGCCGCAAGGCGCCGGACCCGGCTCTTTCGCTCCGCTCCCGCAAAACTCCTGCGTAGCCGCAAAGGCACATCCCAGCCAAGGCCGTAACCGTTCCCAGCATAATCGCCTCGCCCTGAGGCTGGTGAAATCGCTCAGGCGCCAGGATAAGAAGGGGCAGCATAGATCCCAACGAAGCGCTTGTGGCCAGCACCAGCGTATTCGCCATCGAAATGCCAATGGCGCTCACCCCGAGCCCGAATAGAATCGCGCCAAAACCCCAAATGAAACCCGTAGCCAGCGCGATAATCTCCGCGCGTGCCGGCGCGGCCGAAAGGACTTCAAGTGGATTCGTGACGGTCAGAAACAACATGACCGGCGGCATGACCAGGCAGGCGACCACAATAAAGAGCCCCCAAACGCTTTCCCACGACCAACGGCCCAGATAACGCATGGGCAGAGTGAAGGTTCCATTCATAAAGCCGGAAATAACCGCCAACGAGATCCCCAAGTATATCGATTGGTTATCCATCATCACGATTCCGTGAACCGACGTTTACTTCCCGATGCTCATCGGGTCAAACCCCTCTTCCAACGCAGCGATCTTGGTGAGCCACACTTTGTACTGAGAGAGAGAATAGGGCGGCATGCCCTGAAGATAATGGTTCGCATACTTCTTGCCGTTCGCCGTCCATTCGATCAGGAAGAGCCGCTTGCCGGAATGAAAAACCGGGATTTGCCCGACCTCCAAATTTTCGTTCGCCTTCACCGCATAATCCCCTTCCAGCAAAGTCTCGCCGGAATCGGCGTCCCAGACGCGGTAATGGCCGGAAGCATCTTCGCGCGAATCATCTCCGACCACGACGCGGCAATGCCAATTCTTGGGTTCATCCACCATGACGCAGATCGGCTCCTGCACGCGCCGGATGTAGTAATAGGCGAGCTTCTTATTGAGAAAATAATCGACAATGGCGTCAGAGATCTGCGGCCAGCCGTCCATGACGTTCCACCAAACCAAGCCCGTGCTGCGCCACTTCCTGAGACGAGTCATTTCCACAAGGAACTTCATCGCTTCGGCTTGCGAAACCTGCGAGGCCAGAATGAAGTTTTCGATGTCGGCCGGGACCGTCCCGAACAGCTCCTGCACCTGATTGGACATCAATTGGATGCGGTAGGACTTGCCCACCCAATCCACGGAGTGAAGAATCCACTGCGGATCGTTGGTCGCGGGCCATAGGTGCTGTTCGTCGATGAAACGCTTGAGGGAGGAAAGGCTGGGGCAGCCGTGATAGCCGGCCTCACTAACAAACTCGGCTGTGTGCTCAGTGTAGTAAGTACTTTTGAAATAGTCGCGCGGACCCCACAAATGCTCTTCCGGCATCAGCCTGTGATCTCCCGTCGCCGCCACCTCTGGCGAGATGTAGGGGGAGCTGGGGAGATACTGACGGTAAGGATCGCAGCGAAAGACCACCTCGGGCAAAACTTCCCGATTGATCTTGTTGTGCGCCGGGTCCAGGCCGTGGAATAAGTATGCGCCATCCACTTCGTTATCGCCCGTCCAGAGCGCCAGGGAGGGATGGTTGCGCAATTTGCTGACCACCGAAACGGCTTCTTGCCTGATGAGGTCGAGGAAATCATCCGTGATCGGATAAACGGCGTCGGCCATGGCGAAGTCCTGCCACACCATGATTCCGTTTCGATCGCAGATATCGAAGAACGCATCGTCTTCGTATACGTTCCCTCCCCAGCTTCGCAGGAAGTTGCACTTCAGGTCGACGAAGAGCGCAAGGATTTTGTCGTAGCGCCCGGCGTCGCGGCTGTGAAACGCATCGGCCGGCACCCAGTTGGAGCCTTTCACCAGAATCGGCACGCCGTTCACCTTGAACATGAACTGGCCGGGCTTTTCCATGGTCGTTATCTCGGTGCGAATCAACTCGACCTTGCGGATCCCCATGGAGTCCTCACGCGTGGCCACCACGTCATCGCCTTGGAGGAGTTGCGTGGTAACCTTGTAGAGGTTTGCGTCGCCATAACCCCGCGGCCACCAAAGCTTCGGGTTCTGCACCTCAATCTCCATACGTCCCACCGGAAACTGCACTTTGTGGATGTGGGTAAAGGTGGAATCGCCGCACCGCGCCTGGAGCCGCAGCCGCAATTGCGGGATAAGTTCGAGCTCTGTCGCCAGTTCGTAGGTCACCACGAGCTTGGCGTGATTCCCCTCCACCTCCAACGTCGTAAAATACATATCGGTGATTTCTTGTGGGGCATGGACGACCAGTTCGACCGGACGCCACAAGCCTGCCGAAACGGCGCGGGGCATGATGTCCCATCCGTAGCTATGCGCGGGCCGCCGAATCCAATTGGCCTCCTGATTCGTATCTAATGCGATGACGGTGTACGCCGGGTCATATTTCTTGCCTGCGGCTTCGATGATGGGTGAGCGGAGCCGCACAGTGAGCACGTTGGGCGCCGTGGCATTCAGCTTCCCGGTCACCTCGAAACGGTAGTCGATCATGGAGTCCTGTGATTCCCCGAGGGGCTTTCCGTTCAACCAATAAGTCGCGAGGCAGTCCACCCCATGAAAGCGCAATTCCAGCCGGCGTCCTGCAATGCCCGCAGGCGTGGGGAACTCCCGCTGATACCACCACTCATACAGCTCGAAGGGTTTCAGCTTCTTGATGTTTTCGCCAAAAAACAGGTCGGCGGGCAATACCCCCTGGCGCGACAAATCCAGGGGCGTCTCGCCGGGCACGGAGGCTTCAATCGCCGTCAACCCTTGGGTCTTCAATTGGTCGGGGTTGGTAATGCGATACTTGCCCTGGGGAAAATAGAAAAGCTTCCAGGAGCCATCCAGGCTGATGTGAGCCGCTTCGGAAATTGGCTTCCCGCCCGCAGCCGCGGCGGGCGTCTGCCCCGGCAGCCACCACGGCACCCCCATTAAACACAAAACCAAGAAAAATCGTCGCGCTTGTTTCACACCCATCTTCCCTCCTCATCCCTACACCGATAACCGGGTCGGCGGCGGCACATGATATCTGAAATCAGGTAAACATAGTCGTGTAATCATTCGTGACAATTGAATCATGAATTGGATGCCTCCGGTCAGGGCAGCAGATTCGCCGGAAGTGTCCTTTGAAAAAGCTGGAGGATGGGCGCTTGGCTCGATGGCACGTAGTCCAAAATAACACCCAGATCCTTAAGTATTCTCGTCAATTCCATCGTGTCGATGTCCTGAACTGCTTGATTGTTCGCGATTGCCAGCTTTGCGGCAACTCCCGCCGCCTGACCCATCATCATGTACTGTGGCTCCATGCGAAGCGTTCCGTACGCGATGTGGCTGGCGGAGACGCATACGGGCACCAGCAGGTTTTGAACTTCCTGACGCTTGGGCACTAGTAACCGATAGGGAATCTGGTAAGGCTGGGTTGGAACCTCGGTGTCCCCCTCGTTCGTGACGAAGCCCTCCTTGCTAACCACGCGTTGGATGTGATGCGAATCGATGCCGTAGGAGCCCATGCCAATAGGGTCGGGTTTTGAAACCTCCGTCTGTACATCCTTCTGCGTCATCACGTACTCGCCGATCATTCGGCGCGCTTCGCGAACGTAGACTTGCGGCGGCCAATTCGCTGTATCGATGAATTCATCCTTCGCAAAGCCCCACTGGTTTATTTCCTTCTGCAACCCCTTTGGAACTTGCGGATCATGGGCCAGGAAGTATAGAAATCCCGCGGTGTAGTCGTAATGGGCTTGCCAGATCTTTTCCCGCTCCGCGTAAGTTGCCTCAGGGTACGCCCAACTTCCGCCCAGGTAATCGGTCGAGAATGCTCCATTGTTGTTCATGTCGGCTTTGTTGTTGGGTAGACGTCTAATCAGAAGTACCGACTTGAGCGCGGGGGCGGGGCTTTCCTGTTCGGTGCGCGCCTTCAACAGTCGCGCCAGCAATTCGTAACGCTCCGGGTTATATCCCTCGGGCCTGGGGAAAGGCACTTGGTTCGCTGGGTCCAGGGAAAAACAGAGGCGGAAGTTGTAGGCCTGGACCTTCCTATCAGCGGAGCCCGGGATTCCCATAGGACCGGAATAAATCTCCGGCAGAAGCTTCCCATTGGAATCATAGGGCGAAAGTTGGACTTTGAATTGATGACCTGGGGTCTCCGCGCGCACGCCGGCAAGGGGCTCACCATATTGTGAGATGCCCTCGCGCCCCCACGTGTAGGAAACTCCGGCCTGCGCCATCAGGTCGCCCTCATAGGTGGCGTCAACAAAAACCTTGGCCTTAAAGGACGCCCCATTTTCCGTGAAAATCTCTTTGATGCGGGTGCCGCTTCTAACGACGCCTCTTTTCTCCAACAATCGGTGCCGAAGGAGGACCGTAACGTGGCTGGCCTCGAGCATTTGCTTCATGATCGTTAGTGCAACGTGCGGTTCCGGGTACCAGGAGACCTCCTGCCCGTGTCGATACATCTCGTAGTACTGTCCGGCGCGCCAATAGAACTCCAGGGGCAACCCCCCGATGACCTCCTTTTTGCCTACGTCCGTGAGGCTCAAACCGCCGGTCGCCATCCCGCCAAGGTGGCCGGAGGGCTCAAGCACTGCCACGGAGATCCCCTGTCGGGCCGCCGCCACCGCCGCCATTACACCCGCTGGCGTCGCGCCGTACACGACGACGTCGAATTCCTGGCCGGCGGAGAGCTGTCCACAAAACATAGGTATGCTCAAGAGGGCCAAACCGAGCCCCGTTCCGAGACGCGTCAAACTGGCAAGCGACATGGAAAACCTCCCGTTTCTTTATCAACCTCAAGACCCGCCCTTGATCGCGCGCCTCTTGCGGGCAAATCGGAAAATGATATAGTGCGATGACCATGCCACGAAGAGTACTCATCACTGACTACGCGTGGAAAGACCTGGAGATCGAGCGGGTAATCCTGGCGCATGTCGACGCTAACCTTGTGGTCGCGGAATCCGGGGCGGAGGATGAGTTGACGGCCCTTGCTACCGAGGCGGACGGAATCCTCACCTGCTGGAAGCCGGTTACGGCCAAGGTTATCCAAGCGGCTCGCGAATGCGTCGCCATCGGGCGATACGGCATCGGCCTTGATAACATCGACGTCGCTGAGGCCACCCAGCACGGCATCGTGGTTACGAACGTCCCCTCGTATTGTGTGGATGAAGTCTCCGACCACGCTCTGGCCTTGCTCCTGTCCCTGGCTCGGGCGGTTACGTTTTATGATCGCGCGATCAAGTCAGGAATTTACGACCTCAAAGCCGGGACCCCGCTTTTCCGCGTACGAGGGAGGATCCTGGGGATCGTCGGATTCGGTAAAATCGGCAGGACGCTTTATCACAAAGCGCGTGGACTGGGGTTGAAGGTCATTGTTTTCGATCCCTACGTCACTCGCGCTTCCCTCAGCGGTTTCGAAGTGGAAGTTGTGGATTTTCATGGCCTGCTGGAACGAAGCGATTTCATCTCCCTTCATGTGCCTCTCACACCGGAAACACGCGGGCTTTTCAATCTAGCGGCGTTTCGGCGGATGAAGCCCACCGCATTCCTCATCAACACCTCGCGAGGCCATTTGATCGATGCCGAGGCGCTGCGGGAAGCTCTGGACAAGAGAATCATTGCGGGGGCAGGCCTCGATGTGCTGCCGGTCGAACCCCCGGCTCCTGGCGATCCCCTGGCCGTTCATCCACGAATCATCATCACCCCGCACGCCGCCTTCAATTCCGAGGAGTCTCTCATCGAACTGCGAGAAACGGCGGCCAAGCAAATGGCCGCGGTGCTCTGCGGTACACGCCCGGAGAACATCGTGAATCCAGGAGTGCTAAAGCAAACAAACCTGCGGGCTATCTTCACTGCCACCGGCCGGACATAAAACGCAAACCGGTCAAAGCTTCGCGGCGCCGCGCTGAAGACCGGGCGCCGAGGCGTGTCGCGCATTGCACTACCGTCCCCCGTTCATCTCACGACGAATCCGCGCCGGATCATCGAGCGGCTCCGACGGGGGAAGCGGTTTCCCTCGGCGTAAGCTGTAAAGCGGGTCGCGCGCCTTGGCCGGATCGAAGATTCTCGTGTCCGATGGCAATGCCGCGTAAGGGGTCGCATCGGGAACATCGATGAAAGAATCCGCAAGGTCCGTAGCCGCGGCATCATACTGGTTAAGCGGCGGAAGACCGAGGATGCGCTCCAGAGTTTTGAGAATACTCAGCATGCTGGTATGCGTATGGGAAACTCCTCGGCGGGCAAAGGGGCTGACCACCAGCAGCACGCTGCGGTGGGCATCCACATGGTCATGCCCATTCTGCGCGTCATCTTCAGTGATGAAGACCGCCATTTCGGGCCAGAACTTGCTGTGCGAGAACAGATCGATGAGCTTGCCGAGCGCCAAGTCATTGTCGGCGACATACGACGCGCGATAGGCGTAGCCATCCTCCGGCCGCGGCTTCGCCGTGTGGTCATTGGGCAGCCAAATATAGATGAAATGCGGGAGGGGCTCCCGCCCGCTCGCATAGCGTTCCTCAAACTCCTTTTTGAATTGCTCGAACCGGTACTGATCCGGAATCGAAGTGTTGAACATTGGATAGGTTCGAGAGGTGTTCTCATAAAGCGGCCCCGGTATGGGAAGGTTGACTCCCAACCGCAGCCCCGTTGGCTTGTACCCCTCGTCATCCTCGCCGGAGAGCCCCTCACCGTAATTCCGAAAGCTGAAGTGATGGCGCGCCAGATGATCCCACAGCGACCCTGCCTCGAGGTAATCCTCCGGCCGCAATGAGGAGCTGCCTCCCAGGCTCAAACGCCCTGGGGCGTCATCGTCATAGTACAAATGCGAGTGTCCCCCGTAACCGGGAGGCCAAGCGGTCTCCACCCACTCATTGGGATAGCTATCCACCAGCCAGTGGTGCCCGTCAAAGGAAACATCGGAATCCACATAGTAGTTATCGCTCAGGCCAAAGCGCTCCGCGAGCGCGTGATGATTGGGTGTGACGTGCACGTGCTCTAAAGTTGGCTCGCCGTCTTCGTGAACTTCGGCATCCACCCCCCAACGCGCGAGTGATGGATCACCGTTTACTCCCTCGCTGCCAATCGTTCGGATATCCCCGAAGACTTCGTCAAAGGTGCGATTCTCTTTGACAATCAGTACTACGTGGCGAAGGCGCGGACTGGGCCCGCCGACGGAAGGAATGGGGAAGTCATCGGGCCGCGGTTTATGCGCGGGGGCTGAATCAAAGCCGTTGTTGCGAATGACCTTGTACGTCAAATCCAAAAACTCGGAGTCCGGGGGCACAGGGATGATGGCGACGGTGCCCTTCATGATGTCGCCGATATAGTCTCCCTCCGGCCCCTTTTGGAAATCCCGCCCGCCATTGGGTCCGGCGCCAAACCCCTTGGCGTTGGCCACGTAGAGGGTGAGCCCGTCTCTGCTCAAGGCCACGCGCCCCGGAAACCACGCGGTTGGGATATAGCCCAGCACAGTCCGAGATCTGGTATCGAACACCGCAACCGCGTTGATTCCCGCACAGGCAATATACAAACGCGATTCGTCCGGGCTCAGAGCGAGACCGAAGGGCAGAACCCCGCGCAAACCACCCACGCTCGAGGCAGGCTCCAGACGAATGGTGGCAACGAGACGATTCTTCCTTGTATCCAGAATGCTGACACTGTCCTGCGCGGAGTTCGAAACATAGACGCGGTTATGCCCCGCCACCACTGCGCCGGGGCTCGATCCGCCCACGGATTGATTCCCAATCGCCAATCCCGTGCGGATGCGTGCTAAAACCGTCGGTGGGTTGCCATTCGCGTCCAGCACAAAAACCGAATTGGACTCGGGCACGTTGGGATCGCCCAAGCCGGGTACGCTTTTCCCCGCAATAACGGTTCCCTTCCTCGCCTCGGGGGTCCCGGACGCGAAGGGCGGAAAATCAAGCCCGGTTTCCTTTGCCCGCTTCGAATCAAATCCCGGGATGACTGAGTAGCGGAACGTGCCGACGTTGGAGACGTAGATCCGGTCGCCACTGGGGCTGACCGCCACGGCGAAGGGCAGCCTGCCCACGCCGACTCGCCAACGGATCCTCCCCTCCCGTGTGTCTACACCCACCAACTCAAAGTGCGCAAGGTCCAGGGCATAAAGAAGCTTGCCATCCGGCGAAAGCGCCAGCGCCCCGGTGAAGCTGTGGTTATATGTCTTGCCATTAAATTCACCGTCGAAAGCAAGGACTTGCGACCGCCGGCCGTTTTGCAGGTCGTAAACATCAATTTTCCCAGTATCACCCTCAGAAACATAAACCGTTCGGTTGTCTCCGGCGATGGCGAGCCCCATGTAAACGCTGGAGGGCTCCACCTCGGAATGCTTGGGGGGATAGCCGGGAGGAATCTGTTGCACGCCGGGTGCGTTGGAGGCCAGCGCGCTGATGATCGAAAGCGAGAAGGGCCACGTTCCGGTGTTGGCCGTTACCAACAATTTCCCGTCGGGGCTCAACGCCATCCCGTAAGGATGCGGCTCTACGGTAACTTGCAAACCCTCCGGCGTGATCAACCGTCCGTTCGGCAAAACGCTTTCACCCGTCGGATTAATATAGGTCGGCTCGTCCCCCGCCGGCGCGGCCAACTCCACCGGACTACTGTCCCTTCCGGCCTTCACCAGCAAGGGCGGTTTGACGATCAGGATTAGACCCACCAGAACCAAGCCAATCAGAAGGATCACTCGCCGCATGAATTATCTCCGCAACACATTTCCCAAAATCCTGATAGCGTTTTGGGCGACCCACCCTCCTCATACCGTGCGGGGGAAAACGCCGCGCAAATAGTTCAGGTCGTAGCGCACACTTTCTTCGACGCCCAAGGGGGTCTTGACGCCTTCAATCTGCATCCACCCACGGTAGCCAATATCATCCATGGCCTTGCGAACCGCGGGAAAGTTCATCGTGCCTTTGCCATAGAGGTCGTGGTAGTCCTTGGCATGGAATTCGCAAATGCGCTTGCCCAGGAAGCGAATCTCTTTGCAAACGTCGTAACCCGTTTCCTGCGAATTGCCCATGTCGTAATACACCTGCACGGCGGGGGAACCTACACGCTGGAGAATCTCCACGTGTTGATCCGCGCTGAGCCAGCTTTCAATCCCCAGGATCACCCCCGCCTTTTCCGCCTTGGGGGCCACACGCTTGAAAGCGGCGACCA
Source organism: Terriglobia bacterium (assembly GCA_049522495.1). Taxonomy (GTDB): domain Bacteria; phylum Acidobacteriota; class Terriglobia; order UBA7540; family UBA7540; genus Bog-366. Next base: position 29,261 of record JBEKNU010000010.1, on the reverse strand, counting down.
CGGCATCGGTCCCTGCTCTGTCATCCTTCAGGTCGCCATTTGCAAAAAAAGGCACCAGCACCACGGTAAGGTGCATCGCCTTGCACACATCCACGCTGTCGGCAACCCATTGTTCGGCGCGGGGATCGCTCTTCAGGGGGATTTGATTGAGCAGGCCCAATGCGATGGATGAGACTGCCACTCCGGTCTGGCTTGCCGCATCGCGATAACTTTGCTGAACCTCCGGGCGGCGCAGGCGCAAATCGTCCTTAAGGCTGCCCATGTCGACCATCACCCCATCGAGTCCGATCCTCTTGGCCACTTCCAGCGCGGCAGGGTCCGTGCGCTTGCCAATCGTCCAGTCGCACGCCCCGATTTTGAATCCCGGCGCCGCCGCCTTGATTTGTGCTACCCGTAAGGCGATTCCTCCCATGGTTAAGGTGGTGAGCACTTCCCGGCGTGTCAGGTTTTGTAGTTTCATGATGGTTCCTTGCTCGATGATTCAGTGGAATTCAATTCCTCCGCCTTGAATGCAGCTTCCAATTCCCGTCCAATTGGCGCAAGCAAGTCAGGAAAATTGCCAAATTCTCTCGATGGTTTTCGAGAGGATCCAGCTCTTATCCTCCACGTTCAAGAACTTCATGTCATCTCGAACCACGGAAAGGGTCTTACTATAAACTGTGTTCGCTTCATGGACCGGCCAATCCGTCGCCCACATCAGTCGCTTTGGACCGTACACCGCGTAGAGCCGCTTCACGTGCTCCTGCGCATCCAGCCAGGGATAAGGCTGTTTGGAAATCGACCACGTGTGGGAGATCTTTACGAACACTCGCGGATAGCGGGCCAAGGCGAGAAGCTTGTCGAGTTCCCGGGGTTGGTCAACCGGGCAATCCGCCATGTGATCAATGATCACATCCAAGTCCGGGCACTTTTCGATCAGCCTGCCGACGTCGGGAATGCGGGAGATCGAAGTATAAACCTGCATGGGCACTCGAAGCGATTGAGCGCGATTCCACAGGGGCGGCATCAGGTCGCCATTGATCCAGTCTCCGCCGGCGTCAGCCGCGGGGCTGATTCGCACGCCGCGAAACCCCTGCTCGACGAGCTTGGAAAGTTCGTCGGGGGCGGCGGGGTCCTGCGGGTTCACACGGCAAACTCCCAGAAAGTAGTGCGGATACTTCTTCAGGACATCGGCAACGTAACGATTGTCCCACCGATAATAAATGACTTGAATCAGCACGGTCCGGGCGACGTTGTTGGCCTTCATCAGGGCAAGCAGCATCTCCGGCGTGGCGTCTTTCTTGGGTGGCGCGGTCGTCTCTTTCGCCCAGGGGTAGCGCGGATCATTGACCCAAACATGCACATGAGGATCGATGATCCGATACAGGGGAAGGGGCCGTGGAACTGCGATTGCGAGACTTCCCAGCAGGACTTCGCGCCGATTCATGGGTGGGGCCATGGTAATCGCTCCAATTGACGAAAGGCCGCTTGCCCCGGTGTGCCTCTCCCGATGTTTGTTATCGGGATGAACGTGCCCTTTCAGAGGTAGATGGGTTCAAGCGTTCGCACCGCGTAAGCGCCGCATCGCTGGTAGCTCGCGAGCGCACCCTGGCGGGCCGTATCAAGATCAACGCAAATCCATCCGCGATATTTTACGTCCTTAAGAGTCCGGTGGCATGCGGGAAAATCAATTTCTCCATCTCCCAAGTCGTAGATGCTGGCATAAAATCGCGCCGAGGGCGAGTCTTTTGGCAAAACGCTGCCATTGGGCAGAACCCAATCTTGCGTGGGAGTCGTCCACTTCGCGTCCTTGTAGTCGAGAAAACGAATCCGGTCCCTGTATCTCTCGATTGTGCCCACTACATCGCAGCCCGCCAGGTGCAAATGCGCCGTGTCCGGAGAAAGGCCGAAGAGCTTCGGGTCAGTCATGGACATGAAGCGGTCAACTTCTTCCTGGTTCTGAACCATTTCTCCCAGGTGATTGTGCAACCCGGCTGTGAATCCCATTTCTCCTGCCAACTCGCCGACCTGATTGCACCGTTCACACAGCTCCCGGTAAGCCCCAGGCGCGCTTGACGCGGTCGCGGCGCGCCCCGGAGGAAATACCACGAGGTGGTTGGCGCCAAAGTCGGCGAGAAACTTCATGGCGTCTCGCGCGCTCTCCATAACTTTTTGGCGTTCGGCAGGGTCTTGCAATGGCCCGCCCCAGGATATGGTGGCAACCTGAAGATTCCTTCGCGAAACTTCGCGGTGCAGTTGCGGCAAGGTCAGTTTGTACTGCTGGAGGAAGCCTGGGAAACCCGTTATGCGAATGCCGATGAAGCCCGTTTTCTTCATCACGTCGAGGATGCCGGTGAAAGGGCACGGAGGCAAATGCGACCAAAGGCCCAGAGAAAGCGCCCACTTCACATTTTGGTTGGCAGGAAGACGCTCCGCAGCTTTGGCCAGGGCAGCCGCCAGTATCGAAAGATGCGCGAGGAATGTCCGTCTATTGGTGGTCATAATCCGTAGCACCGTACCGGACTCCGGGCGCGCTGTCAACCGACGTGCCCGGTTGGTAGTGACACAATTATGGTTTCTGGAGCGAAGGTCTCCAACTGTCGCATTGGATTCGCAGGAATGTGTGGCACTCCTCTTCCGCCCAGAGTTGCCATCGGAAGGCATTGCCGGATTTGAGGGAACCGAATGAGGTTGGTCGGGGCGCGCGGATTCGAACCGCGGACCTCTTGCGCCCAAGGCAAGCGCGCTACCAGGCTGCGCCACGCCCCGAATTGAACACACCATTCATTCTGCCAAGCTTGGCGGCAGGTGTCCAGTGCGATTCGGATGTGACCCTGGTCCATCATCAGCCGCTGCGACCAGCGGCCTTGGCAGCCCTTCTTTTCAGGCGCTTCCCTGTTGCGATATTTCTCCAACTCCTAAGCTCCGAAGCCCTCCGCAACTTTCCTATTCCGAGCCTCGCCGGATTGGTCCCCGGTACCTTCGTGGCGGTAAGAGAATTGATAAGACAATTCATTGCTATCTCTTTCCAGGTGTTATAATCTCAGCGTTTTTGTGGGACTCCTGTGATGAAACGCTGTTCATCCTGCCAAACGCCTTACCCGGATGAGTTTGCCTTCTGCCCACTTGACGGCGCGGAGTTGGATGACCCCGCGGTGTATGCCGTGGGCACGACGATCCGCAACAAGTATCGCATCCTCGCCAAGGTGGGAAAGGGCGGGATGGGGCACGTCTACAAGGCGCTCCACTTGCTGTTCAACGAAGTGCGCGCGCTGAAGGTGATGGACCCTTCGCTGACCCAGCGCGAGGACTTCGTCCGGCGCTTCCTGCGCGAAGCCTTCGTGGCCCGCCGCCTGCAACATCCCAATGCCGTCCGGGTGGACGACGTGGACGAGACCGATGACGGCCGTCACTTAATTGTGATGGAGTTCATTGACGGGCGAATGCTCCGCGACGTCATCGAGCGCGAAGGGCCCATGCCCGCCGCCCGCGCCTGCTCGATCGTCAAGCAAGTTGCCTCGGCGCTCGGCGCTGCCCATCAATTAGGTATTATCCACAGAGATATCAAGCCAGAGAATATTGCCTTAATTAAGAGCGAGGAAGGGGACTTGGTCAAAGTGCTGGACTTTGGCATTACCAAGCTCCGCGAGGGGCGGCTGAAGGAAGAGGCCGGCGCCATGGCCTTGACCGCCAGCGGCACGGTCTTCGCCATCGGCACGCCCGAGTATATGTCGCCCGAGCAGGTCCGGCAGAATGATTTGGACGGCCGCTCCGACCTCTATTCCCTGGGCATGGTTTTCTACGAAATGCTCACCGGCGATCTGCCTTTCCACGCGGAATCTCAGGCGGAATGGTTTCTGGCGCATGTCGGTGAAGCTCCCCGGTCGCTCCACGAACAGGCCGACAGCCTGCGCATCCCCACCGGCATCGCCGACCTGGTGATGTCGATGCTGGAGAAGGAACCCTCTCGCCGCCCCGCCAACGGCGCCGCCGTTATCAAGGCGATTGAAGCCTGCGAAAGAGAAAACCCGGGGCTCGCCGGGCTGTCGCCCGCAGGGGGACGACCCGCGGGTGAAAAACGCACCGGCGAGGCCACCACCGTTCCGGCCTTCTTCGAGGGTTGGAAGAAGGGGAGCCTGATTTCCCAGCGGTATAAAATCCTCGACAAGATCGCGGAAGTCCGTATGGGCCCGATCTACACCGCTCTGGATTCGACTGGCGGCAAGGTATGCGCCCTGAAGCTGGTGACACCGTGGAATACTCCCAGCGCCGACCTCATCAATCAGCTTTCCGAGTATTACCAGCGCATGCAGCGATTCCAGCATCCCCACGTGGTTGCCACCCTCGACCTCGGCCAGGCTGAAGATGCCGTGTTGTTCCTCGTCACCGAATATGTGCGAGGACCGAACCTGCGGCAAATCATCGAGCAGGAAACTTCCTTGGGAGTTTCCCGCGCCTGCCGCATTGTTTGGGAAGTCGCCTTCGCCCTCGACGCGGGCCAGCAGTTGGGGATGATGCACGGCGAGATCAAACCCGAACACATCCTGCTGTTGGGCACCGCCAAATCGGAGCAAACCAAGCTCCTCGATTTCAGCCTGGATCGGGTGAAAGAGTCGCTGCCCGAGCTTTCGGACTCTGACTTGCCCTCGGGACTGCTTGGCCCCCTCCATTACATGCCACCGGAGAAAATTTCCGGCCAGCCCTACCTGCCAGCGTCCGATATCTATTCCCTGGGAATCGTGTTCTATGAAATGCTGACTGGGCGCCGACCCTTTGAGGGAGATGGGATTGAAATCGCCTTGCGGCAAGTGCAGGAAACGCCCCTCCCGGTCGACCAAGTCCGCCCCGAATTGAACATTCCACCCAGCGTCGCCAGCCTGGTGATGAGAATGATTCAAAAAGATCCGAATTACCGGCCTCCTGATGCCCGCACCCTGATGGAAGAAATCTCCGCCGTGTAGAGAATCTCGCCCACCCGCGAGCGCTCGATCATGGCCAACATCCCACTTCTCACCCACCAACTTTCTCCTTTCCTTTCATTAACATTCAAGGTTCGTGGCGATAAGTTGTTTATTTTTCATCAACATTCAAGGTTCGGAGCGAATTTGAGTTAAGTCAAATTTATATCTCTTTTGTTTTCAACAGAATCAACGCCAGAACGCTCATGCCAGCTTCCCCCCTTTTTCCCCCTCGCCCCGAGGCCATTTTTCTAACTGGTATATTTTCAAAGGCTTAGCGGTGCGCCGCGGCAGGCTTGCCCTCCCGATTTCTTCGCTAAGTTGCTTTCTTTTCATAAACATTCAAGGTTCCCCATTAGTTCGACCTTTTTCGTGACCCCATGCCGGGTGTTCTGTTTAACTCCATTATTTTCAAATGCTTGGTTTCTTGACAGAACCTCTCGTGATCCTTTCAATTCTCAGCTAATTACCTGTCTTTTCATTAACATTCAAGGTTCACCAGGGCTTTTCCCGAACTTATTTCTCACCGGCTCGGCGTTTAAGCCTCAGCAGCAGGTTGGTGACTCGCCGGATCTCCCGAAGGTGGTTATCTTGAAGTCTTCGCAAATGCGTCGCCATCGGATGGGTGAGCGCGATTTCCGCGGCGCGTTCGTAGGGCGATGGACCCTTCAACGACTCCTTCAGAATGGCCTTGCGCTGCGCCTCGCAACTCTCCACCTGCCGCGTGAGGATATTCTCCAAGAGTTGGCGCGGGCGCTCCCGCCTCTCCCATTCGGCCGCCGGGATGTAGGGATATCGTTTCTCCTGCTCGTCTTGTGTTGTGCCGACCGGAACCTGTCCCGACTTGGTCGGGAGGTCGGCAGGTGCCGGACTGAAGTCCGGCGCTACATTGGCATGTGCCGGACTGAAATCCGGCGCGACATTGGGATGTGCCGGACTGAAATCCGGCGCGACATTGGGATGTGCCGGACCAAAGGCCGGCGCTTCGCCGCCTTGCGCCTGGGGCGGCCTTCCCGGCGGCTGGCTGGAGTCCGGCGCGACGTTCGCTCGGGTCGAAAACGGGGGGCGCGTACCAATACCAAAGATCTCCTTGACTTGGGCGACCATCTGGCGGGCCGCCTCCATGGAGTCCAGCCCTCCCTCACCCGCGCCCGGCTCCCGAAGTTGGTAGAAAAGGGCGAGGGCAATCTCCCCCATTTCCTTCAGCACTCCCTCCTGGTGCAAGTTTTTCATCTTTTCGAGGTCTTCAGGAGTGGTGACGTAATGCGGGCGCGCCACCGCTTGAGCGAGCAAGCGCACTCGGTCCGCCGTTATCTTCAGGCGCATCATCTGCGCGTGCAGCCGGTCGACCCGGCCGATATTGATGTCCTGGGCCTGCCGCAGTGCGTAACCCTCCTGCATGCGGTCGGCGCGATTCAACAGCCACGTGGCCCGCGCCAGGCGGATCACCAGACCCTCCTGTGCGGCGTCCGTGGGGTTGTAAGCCTCCCAGAGGCTTTCCAGCAGTTCCTGGAATTGGGCGGGATCTTCGCCGAAGGCGCGTAAAGCCACCTCCTCCGCCTCCCAGGAGAACCCATGGCGAAGGTAGGCAGCGCGGATTTTTTCGCGCCTCACCGCCGCGGAAGAGCCCTGCGCGCGGCTGCCGTTCGCCCGGCTGGCGGCAATTCTCCTTTGGGTTATCGTTGGTTTCCTTCTGAGTGACATGCGGAACCTCCCTGCGTGCGCGGACGGGGCGTTTGCAGTGATGAGCCATAGGCTCGTGCCACGCCCCGCGGCACAAGAAATATAGCCTCGATTTAAGAATACCGGCGCCGCGCGATGTCTGTCAAGAAGTTTATGTATGAATGGGGTAATAATGTCAAATGAACTTAATGGACAAATTGTCCGGGTCTTTTGTAGGCCACTCTCCCGGCGCGCAAGGACCGGGGACACCCTCTGCCCAACGACGCCTTCGAGAAGGCAGGAAAAAATCAGTCCGTCGCCTTGGTCCCGTAAGGTACGAGCGGCTGGGTGGGCTGCGCTCCGTCCATGTTGATGATCTTCCAGCGCGCGCCTTCCCTTTTCAGGTGGAGGTTCTGCACTTCGTTGTGGTCGCTGTACACGTACTCCAGGCGTACCCGGGCTTCATCGGGATTGGGGCGGTCGGTTACCGTGACGGCCATGCCCTGGACCGCGGAATTCTGGCGGGTCAAATACTCTTTGAACTTCGCGTCTTCCTTGGCGGTCGCGGCCAACTGTTCACGGAGCGGGCCGGAAAAGCAGTCGAGGTAAGCTTGCGCGTCGCCGGCGCGAGCGGCGTCGAACATGGCGTAAATTCCGTCCTCAGGATTGGAGGGGGCGCGCTTCAATGTGATGGACCGCCAGCCACTCCAGGAAAACGGCAAATTCCAGTGGTTCGAGCGCAGCAGGGCGACAGCGAAAACACCCAGCAGCACCGCCACGGTGAGGACGGCTTTGGCGTCAATTCGACGGGTCATTTCGGGGGAGTTCCGGAACTATCATCTTTCCCGATGATCGAAAGATCCAGATTACTGTTGGAATCCACAATCAGTTTGCGCAATCGCGGGAGGATTTGCTCCATGGCTTCGACGTAGACGCGTGTGCCGGTCACTTCCGGGGCCTTGGCGTATTCGGCCGCGACGGCGTCAAACCTTGCCGCGTCACCCATGGCCCGGTTGACTTTCCCTTCCTTGTAAGCCAGGGCCGCCTGCCCCATTTGCACCGCCTCGCCGTGAGCGCGCGGCAAAAGATCATTGGCATACCCCTGCGCCTCATTCACAAAGCGAATCGCGTCCGCGCGCGCCCCCGCTACATCGCGGAAGGCATCAGCCGCGTCGGGCGGCGGGGCGACGTTTTCAATGTTGATGCTGGAAAGTGAGACGCCGGCGCGGTAATCCTCCAGACATTTCTGCGCGGCCAGCAGCACGTCATTTTGAATCGCCACTTTATCGGTGGTCATGATGCTGTCCACCGCGGTGTGCGCCAAGCGGCGGGCCAATTCCGACTCCACCGCCGCGCCTACCACCCGGTCGACGTCGACAGCCTGAAAAAGATAGTCGCGGGGCTCACTGACCGAGTACTGGGCCACCACGCGCACGTTGAGCAGGTTCTGGTCTCCGCTCAGGAACTCGGAAGCGGCAGGTTGCAAGCGTCCCAGGGGGATGTTCGCTACGTCACCGCCAATCACCGTGCGCCGAAGCTGATGAACCTTGAGCTTATAAACTTGCTGGATCGGCCACGGCAGCGCGTAGTGCAGGCCGGGCAGAACGCGCGGCGCGGTCACCGCTCCCCACGTCGTCACCACCGCCTGCTGGTCAGGGGCCACGAGAAAAACCCCTGATAGCAACCACGCCCCGAGGAATCCCAAGGCCCAGCGGCGTCCCTGCGGTAGGGGCGAGCGGCGCTCACCCGAAGGCCGAGCGCCGCTCGGCCCTACGTTTTGTTCAGTCAGCAGCACCGAACTCATGTCACTCCTGCTTTACTCCAGTGGAGGGCCGAACGCCGTTCGGCCCTACTTAACCCCTGCCTCGCCCTGCGTCAAGACCTTCAGAAGCGCGGAATCCGAATTCAGAATGATCGTCGTCTTATCGTCCAACACCTTCTTGTAGGACTCGAGGGTCCGCACCAATTTGTAAAAATGCGGATTCTTGGAATACGCCTGCCCGTAAACGCGTGTAGCTTCGGCGTCGCCTTCACCGCGAATCTTCTCGGCGTCCTTGTACGCGGCAGAAAGAATCGCCTCTTTCTCGCGGTCGGCGTTGGCGCGAATCACCAGCGCCTGTTCCTCGCCTTCCGCGCGGTACTGCATGGCGATGCGCTCGCGCTCGGCCCTCATGCGGGCGAAAACGCTCTGCTTGTTCTGTTCCGGGAGGTTCAAACGCTTGATGCGCACGTCCACCACGCGGATGCCATATTGCGCCAGGGCGGTGAGATCGGCGTGGGTGGTCAGCATATCGAGCATGGAGGCCGCCTGCACCTTGTCCGCCGACGCGGACACCAGCGATTCCAGGTCGAGCGTGCCGAGCGCGGCCGACAAGCCGGACCAGATAATATCGTGCAAGCGCATTTCCGCCGAGGCGGTGTCACCCACACTTTTGACGAAGCGGTCGGGGTCATCAATCCGCCAGGCGACGTAGTTTTCAATCACCAGATTCTTCTTGTCGCGGGTGAGGAACTCCGAGGGCCGGGGATTGTAAACGCGCAGCCGGCGGTCAAAGCGCAGGATGGATTGAAACGGCCATTTCACGTGCAGGCCGGCGTTCACCACCGTCCGTACGGGACGGCCGAATTGGGTGATCAGGGCGAACTCCGTTTCCCGCGTGCTGTAAAACGTCAGGTAAACGAGGAGCAGCCCACCGGCCATGGCCGCCACAAGGATTTTCTTTTGCTGAGTCATAAGTTACCTACTCCGGCAGAGGGCGCAGCCCGTTGGGCAAGGCGATTCCGTCGCGTAACAGCATCAACTGTCGCCGGCCGGCCCTGGTGTCGATAATCAGTTTCTTCTTTCCGGGCAATACTTCTTCCATCGTTTCCAAATAGAGGCGCGACTGCGTGGCCTCCGGCGCCGAGCGAAAAGCTTCTTCCGCGGACAAGAATCGGCTGGCGTCGCCTTCGGCGCGAATCTTGCGTCCGAGGCTGTAAGCGCGGGCGTTTTCCAGCGCCGCCTGGGCGTTTCCTTGCGCCAGGGCCATCTGTTCATTGCGGTAGCCCTCCGCTTCGTTGATCAGGCGATTCTTTTCTTCGAAAGCGTCGGAAACCGCGCGGAATGCATCCACCACTTCCAGCGCCGGATGCACGTCTTGGAGCTTCACCTCCAGAACCTGAACCCCGGCGCCGTATTGGTCGAGCCGGCGCTGCAATTCGTTCCGCGCGCGCTGCTCAAGCTGGCGCCGGCCCTCAGTGAGCACATCATCGAGCGACGATGACGTCACCACCGATTGCATCACCGACTCCGCCGCGGCGCGCACCGTGCCGTCGCCATCCAACTGGCGAAACAGGAAATCGTCCGGGTGCGCGGGAACGTAATGCACCGTGGCGTACAGCTCGATCATGTTCTGATCGCCCGTCAGCATGGCGGATTCCTCCGGCACTTTCTGGAAGCGGCCGGTGCTGTGTTGGGCATTCCATTCGTACGAGGCAGGCTCATTTTCGGGTGTGCCGGCCACGGTTCTGAATCCGATCTCCACGGCGCGCACACGTCGCGCCTTGATGCGGGTGAGGGCGTCCACCGGCCAGGGGAGCTTGTAATGCAGGCCGGGCTCGCGATAAGGCAGCAGTTTTCGTCCGAATCTTTCAATCACGCCGCTTTCATCGGGGCCCAGAATATAGAGTCCACTGCCCACGTAGAGGGCCAGGGCCGCGAACATCAGGGGCTTGCGCATACGCGACCAGTTGGCAATGAACCAGCCCATGAGGACCCCGAATTCGAACCGGGCAGCGGTTTCGCGCACCGCCGTAATCCATTGCGGGACCTCCAGCCGGGAAAGGAGATGGGCCCACTCGCGGCGCAACCTCGACTCGCTGCCGGAGGGCGAGCGGAGCAACCGCAATGAATTCAGCATGACGAAGAAGGAAGAAAGCTGGTGAGTTACGGCCGCTCCCACCGGGCCGATTACGGCGGTCGCCGCCAGAATCACGGCGCCAATGTTAAAGATCGCTGCGAACAGAATGATGTTTTGCCACGCCGTCCTTACTGCGCGGCGACTGACGCGGAAAAATTCCGGCAGCTTTTCCAGGGATTGGGGAAGATATACCGCGTCGGCAGCCTGGGCGGTGATGTCGCTGGCGCCGGACACAGCGATGCCAACCGTGGCGCTGGCCAGTGCCGGGGCGTCATTTACGCCGTCACCCACCATCGCTGGATGGCGGCCCGAGGAGGTGAGCGCCTGAATGCGCTCAAGCTTTTGCGCGGGAAGTAAGTCCGCTTCCACGTGCGAGATCCCAACCTCCCGCGCGATCACTTCTGCGGCGCGCTTGCGGTCCCCGGTCAGGATGATGTGATCCCCAAGGCCCAGCTCGCGCAAGCCTGCCAGCGCTTCCGCCACCCCGCGACGAATTTGGTCGCGCAAAAGGATGGCGCCGGCCAGACGCTTTCCATCCGCCACCAGGATGGCCGTGGCGCCCGCCTCATCTGCTTTTTCCAGCAGCGGTTCGGCCCCCTCGATTCCGGCCTCGGCGAGAAACGCGGCGTTGCCGGCGCGAACCTCGCGGTCACCCAGCCGGCATGTGGCGCCGCGCCCGGGAACGATTTCCGCCCCCTCGGGCTCAGGCACGTGCAAATTGCGCTGCGCGGCCTCTTCCACTATTGCGCGCGCCAAGGGGTGGCTGGAAGCTCGCTCCGCCGTGGCCGCCAGGGCCAGCAACTCATTTTCGGAACCGGCCAGCGGGAGGATCCGGAGGATGGCGAAGCGGCCCTCTGTGATCGTTCCGGTTTTGTCGAAGACGATCGTCTGGGTCCTGGACGCCCGCTCCAGCACGGCCGCGCCACGCACCAGGATGCCGCGCCGCGCCAATCCGCCCATCGCCGCCACCATCGCGGTGGGTGTGGCCAGGATGAGCGCACATGGACAGGCCACAATGAGCACTGCCACAGTGCGCAGCCAGTCGCGCGTGAAGAAAAAGGTGAGCCCGGCCGCAAAGAGGAGCGCGGGGAGGAAAAATTTCGCATAGCGGTCCGCCAGACGTTCCACGGGCGAGCGGCGCTGCTGCGCCTCCTTCACCAGTTCGATGACCCGCGCCAGGGTGGTATTCGGCCCGCTGCGCGCCACGCGAACCCTCAGCAGCGCATTTCCGTTGAGCGTGCCGGAAAACACCTCGTCGCCGGGAACCTTGTCCCGAGGCAGCGGTTCGCCCGTCACCGAGCTTTCGTCGACGGTGGAAATGCCGGAGTCAACCGTGCCGTCGGCGGGGATGCGCTCGCCGCTGCGAACCAGCACCAAGTCGCCGGGCGCCAGCAACTCCGCCGCAATCGTCTCCTCACGCCCATTGCGGAGAATCGTGGCCGTGCGCGGCATCTGCTCCACGAAGCGCTCAATGGCATCTGTGGTGCGGCCGGCCGCGTAGGATTCCAGGCCCTCGCCGACCAGCACGATGAACATGGCCTCCGCGGCCGCAAGGTTCTGGCCCACGCACAAAGCGGCAACCACCGCGATGCAAAGGGCCACATCCGCGGAAATGCGTCTCTCCAGCAAGGCCGAAAGGGAGTTGTAGAAAGTCTTGTAACCCGCCAGCAGGGCGATGAGAATGGCGGTGTCGATTCCGAAGAAGGTCTTGAAGACGCCCAGAAAATTGAGCAGCAGAAGCGCGCCCAAAACGGCCGCAAACCCGTAATAAACTATCCGCGCTCTCCAGGCATCATTCATGTTGTTCAATTCCCTGTGTAATTAATCCACATCGGCGAGACCCAGACGATTTCGCCGTCGTCCTGTTCGCCGCGCACGTAGTAATAACTCGTCTTGTCCTTCTGGGGCTGGTTGTCCCGCCAGGAGAATTCCACTTCCTGCGTGTAGGGCGAAGTGGAGTATACAAACTTCCCGTCGCGAACGATGGTGATCTTGGCGAATTTGGAGGTGCCGCGCAGTTTGATCTTCAGCGTGGGCGCATCCACGGTGGAGAATTCATCACCCATCATGTGCGACCCACTTTCAACATCGGCAAGGATCTCATCAGTGGCCGCGTAAACATGGCGCTTTTTGAGAGCATCCAGAACCGACTCGCGGCTCAAATCCTTGACGTAAACATTCGCGTAGCTCATATGGGTGGAAACGTGATCCGAGCTCGCCTCGAATCCCAATCGGTAGCCTTTGTCCAGGGCGAGATTGATGAAACCTTTCGGCCGCCAGCCTCCGATGGAGTCTTCCTGCGTATTGGCGCGAGGAGCACCGGGCATTTCGTAATCCTGGCGAAGGCCTTGGTAGATTTCAACGACGGGCTCGGCGTTGGGATCGTTGTCCCGCCAATCCGTGCCCATCCCCGTGGCGCTGGTATGGGACCCCACGATGCCGTCGAATTGTTTCAAGTAGGCGTAAAGCATTTGGGTATCGGGGGTATGCTCAACGCGGTTTTCTTCGGCGGCGGTTGCCAGCCGGGACGGATTCAAGCGCGGGAGGGTGTGGATGCCGCGTTGCGCAAAAATCACATTGCGGTGGCCATCCGGATAATTCACGCTGCGTTCGTAGGAGAACATGGGAGCGAATTTGCCGGGCGTATAAAAGATGTCCGTGAGCTTCTGGGTGATCCACCAGGTGTATTCGCGACCTCCGCCATTATCGTGGTCGCAGCAGCCCACCCAGTCCAATCCCGCAGCGTCCAGGATGTAGCGCCATTGGTCGAACAGAGTTCCGTCGTTACCGCCGTCGCTGGAGGTTTCGCTGTGACGATGGAATTCGCCACGGACAATTCGCAGATTCCTTTCCGGCCCGCCGCGATGCTCATGGATGGCTTGTATCGCCGCAGTGCGGGTGCGGTCAATTGTCGTCGCGGGCGGTGCCCCGGGGCGCGCCGCAACCACCTGGATGCCCTGCGTGCCCGGGCCCAAATCCACTTCGCTGCTCCAAAGGTCGTTGTTGTAAGGATCCGCGGGAGCTTTTGCGGCCGGGCTCGACGTGTTCGCCGTCCTGGCCGGACTGGCGTCACGGCGGCCGTCCGATGAATTCACAATCAGCAACTTGCCCTTCGCCACCGCCGCCAAGGCCGGCCGGTTATCCAAGAGATTATCAGTGTGATCCAAAAAGATGGGTTGCGTCCAACCTCCGCCTCCGAAAGACACCAGGTACTCATGCCAGACGGTTCCGATGGAGGTATGCAAGACAGGATGGGGCGTGCGGAAGGCAAGCCAGACCCGTCCCGAATCATCCACGGCCAAGCGGGGCAGAGTGTTATGGGCAGACCTAGGGTAGCTGTCGATGATGTGCGCATCAGGAAGCCGGTGCATGGCGATGCTCAGATTTGGATCCAATGATTCCGAGTCCGCCTGACTCCCCAAGCGATCCACATGCGCATTCGGAGCCCCGACTAACGCCGAATCCAAAGAAGCATCCAGGTCGACGAAACTGCCGTTGGGCTCAAGCCCGCGTAACTTAATCAGGCGGCCCTGATAGAGGGCGATGCCGGAACTATTATAAGCGCCAAAATCTTTGCCCCAGCCGCGCCCGCCCTCCTCATAGGCGATCCAAAGTCGGCCCGTCCCGTCATAAGCGATCGAAGGATAAGCTTCGTACCGCGCCGTGGCCGCCACGGGAATCTCCTCGCCCCAGGCATTGCCCGAATAAGTGCGCGCGTAGACATCGTAATTGCCGTTTCGATACGAATCCCACGCCACGGCCACGCGACCCGACTTGTCCGCGGCGATGGCAGGGTCCCATTCGTTCTGATTCGAATTGGAAACCTTCGCCGGCTTGGAGAAGCCGTTGCCCTCCTGATGCGCGGCGTAGATGGCCGCCACGCCGTTGCGCCAGCCTTGCCAAGCGATCCAAACCCTGCCTCCCGCGTCAGTGGTCGCAACGGCGTCGACATCGGCACCAGCCTCCTTCGAAATCTGCACCTGCTCGCCGGCCCCGGAGGCGTCCACGGCGCGCGCGAAGATGTCGAAATTCCCCCCGTGGTTCTCCGACCAGACTACCCACGCTCGCCCGCTGCCGTCGACCGCGACCGCAGTCTTGTAACAATCCCTTCCGGCCGGGGTCACGGCAATGTTATCGCCCCAATTCCCGCCCGAGTATTTCCTCGCCCAAATTTGGTCGCCTCCCGTGGGCTCCGCGTAAAGCTTGAAGTCGTGGGGTGCCTCGGGGGGATTCGCGCGGATCTGGTCAGCGTCAGGACTGTGATGGAACTGCACGTATGCCAGCCAGATGTCTCCATTCGCGCCAGCGGCGAGCGAGGGATAGTCCTCTTCTTCCCGCGTGTCGGTCAGGCGCGCCGTTACCGGCACTCGGTCCACATAAACCCGCCCGCCCAGCTTGTAGATTCCCTTCCCGTAAGGAACCTCGGAGGCCCGAAAACTGAATCCACCTTGCGCGGTTGAAAAGGAAAACTCGCTGCTGTCACCCACCGCGGTGGCGGTAAGGATGAAGCCATTGGCAACCGCAGGTCCGCCCTGGCTCCCGGGGTGGGTGGATAAATGAAAGATTTCCCCGTCGATGTTATCGACCCCCTCAAATCGCCAGGGCTCCAGGGTGTATTGGCCAGCCTGTTTGACTTTCAATGAGCCGTCCCAGCGGGTCGAGGCGGTATCGGTGATGCCGAACAAAACCCGAAAGGCCGCCGCCGTTTGTGCGTGCGCGTTGCTGCCCAGCACGAACAGAATCGTTAGCATTAGACCCACGTTGATTCGTCGCATCGTCAACTCCTTTTCTCGACCTCGATGGTCAGTCCCCCGTGTACTTAATCCACAAAGGAGACGCCCAAACCAGCTCGCCATTGTCCTGCTCGCCCCGGACATAGTAATAACTGGCCTTGTCCTTGTTGGGCTGGTTGTCACGCCAGGAGAATTCCACCTCCTGCGTGTTGGGCGAATTCGAGTATACGAACTTGCCGTCGCGGATGATGGTGACCTTGGCGAATTTGGAAGTGCCGCGGAGTTTGATCTTCAGCGTGGGCGGATCCGCGGTGGCGAATTCATCGCCCATCATGTGCATTCCGCTCTCAACGTCAGCAATGATGTCATCGGTGGAGGCGTAAACATGGCGCTTCTTCAGAGCATCCAGAACCGATTCGCGGGTCACATCCGTAACATAGAGATTCGCGTAGCTGAGGTGGGTCGAGACGTGGTCGGAGCTTGCCTCGAACCCCAATCGGTAACCTTTGTCCAAGGCCAGATTGATGAAACCTTTCGGCCGCCATCCCCCGATGGAGTCCAGCTCCCGGGGGGAGCGGGGCGCATCGGGCATTTCGTAATTCTGGCGATCGCCCTGATAAATCTCCACCGCCGGCTCGGCATGGGGATCGTTGTCCCGCCAATCCGTGCCCATCCCGGTGGCGCTGGTGTGCGATGCCGTGATGCCATCGAACTGCTTCAGGTATGCATAGAGCATCTGCGTGTCAACGGCGTGGGGGGGTTGGTCGGCCTTGGGGGCGCTCACGAGCGTCGAACTCTTGAAGCGTGGAAGGGGGCGAATTCCCCGCTGCACGAAGATTACGTTCCGATGGCCTTCCGGATATCCCACGCTTCTCTCATAAGAAAACATCGGGACGAACTTGCCCGGCGAATAGAAAACATCGGTGAGCTTCTGGGTGATCCACCAGGAATATTCCCGCCCTCCACCATTGTCATGATCGCAACACCCGACCCAATCCATCGCCGCGGCGTCCAGAATGTAGCGCCATTGATCGATTAGCGTGCCATCACTCCCTCCGTCCATCGAGATTTCGCTATGGCGATGGAACTCGCCCCGCACGATCCGCAAGTCCCCTCCCGCCCCTCCCCGGTAGTCGTGGATTGCCTGGATGGCCGCGAGGTTTGCGGCGTCAACCGTGGGGGCATCCGGCGTGCTGCCCAGGCCCGCGGCCACCACCGAAACAGCTTTCGCCTCCGGCCCCAAATCAACCTCGTCACTCCAGAGGTCGTTCTCGTACGGGTCAGCAAACGGGTTGTGGGTTAAGCCGTACTGATTCGATTTCCCCTCGGATGGGTGGAGGTTTCTCCGGCCATCGGACGAATTCACGATCAATAACTTGCCATTCGCGACCGCCACCAAGGCGGGGCGGTTATCTAAGATGTTATCCGTGTGGTTTAGGAAGATCGGCTGGGTCCATTCCTTGCCATTGAAAGAAACCAAATACTCCGTCCATACCGTTCCAATCGGATTCCACCAAGTGGGATGCGGCGAGCGAAACGCAAGCCATATGCGCCCCGAGCCATCCACCGCCAAGCGAGGCAGTGTGTTTTTCGCTGTTCCGGAGTAATTCGCGGCTCCGTCACCGTCGGCCCGATGCCAAGCCTTGCCAATATCGGGGTCCAAAGCCTCCGAGTCGCTTTGCCGGCCGGGATGGTCGGGGCGCGCGCTTGCCGCGCCCACTAATCGCGACTCAAAAGAAACATCGGGCGCCACTAAGCGGCCATCGGGCGCCACCAAGCGGCCATCGGGCGCCAGCCCCCGCAGCGAGATTCGTCGCCCCTGGTAGAGAGAAATGCCCGAGGTAGCATGGGCGCCAAAGTCTTTCCCCCAGCCTCGGCCGCCCTCCTCATAGGCAATCCACAGTCGTCCACTCGGATCGAACCCAATAGAAGGATATGCTTCATAGCGCGCGGTGGCGGCAATGGGAATCTCATCACCCCAGCTATTGGCAGAATAAATCCGGGCATAGACGTCGTAATTGCCATTGCGGTAGGAATCCCATGCCACGGCCACGCGGCCGGTTTTGTCCGCTGCGATGGCGGGGTCCCATTCGTTCTTGTTCGAAAGGGAAATCTTTGCAGGCGTGGAGAAGCTACTGCCCTCTTGATGCGCCACGTAGATGGCGGCGACGCCTCCGCGCCAACCTTGCCACGCCACCCACACTCTGCCGCTCGCATCCGTCGTCGCCACAGGGTCAATATCCGAGCCCGCCTCCTTCGAAATCCGCAAATGCTCCTTTGCACCTGAGGCATCAACGGCGCGTGCGGAAATATTGAAATTGCCCCCATCGTTTTGCGACCAGAAAACCCACGCTCGCCCGTTCCCGTCCACCGCGACGGCGGTCTTGTAGAGGTCACCCCCGGGCGGCGTTAAGGCGATCGCTTCTCCCCAGTTCCCTGCCGAGCATTTTCGCGCCCAGATCTGGTCGCCGCCCGTGGGCTCGGCGTACTGCTTAAAATCCTGCGGTGCTTCGGAAATGGCCGTCCGGAGATTGTCCGCGTCGGGGCTGTGATGGAACTGCACGTAGGCAAGCCAAATGTCGCCATTCGGGCCGGAAGCAACAGAAGGATAATCCTCTTCCTCGGGCGTAATCGTCAGGCGTGCCGCCACCGGGATTCGGTCCACATAAACGCGCCCGTCCAACTCGTATATACCCTTGGCGTAAGGAATCTCCGAGGCGCGAAAATTGAATTCCCCTTGAGCCGTCTTGAAAACAAACTCACTGCTCCCCGTCGCGGCGCTGGCAGTAATGATAAGGCCGTTGGCCACTATGGTTTTGCCCTCGGATTCGCCAAACCGCCGCGCCGCGCGCGTGGAGAAATGAAAATGAATGCCGTTCACACTGTCATCGCCTTCAAAACGCCAGCCCTCCAAAGTATACGGGCCTGCGTTCTTAACCTTTAGCAGTCCGTCCCAGCGCGTCGGAGTCGCATCCGTGACCCCGCACAAGATGCGAAAGGACATCGGGGTTTGCGCTTGCAAATTCCTGCCTGGCACGAACAGGATCAGCAGGGCAAGAGCAACTCTGATTTTCCCCATTGCCAACCCCCCTTTTCGATTTTCATGGCATTGATCCGATGCCTCAAGCCGGGCAGTAATATACAACCGCGCGCGCTCGCATACAACGCTCGCTTTCTGGTAATTGTCGCCTACTTTGAATGTGGGGGAACAACTCGTCGTGTTGGCCTTAATCGGGAAAAATCGTAGTTAAAGCATCTGCTCGATGATGCCTGGGATGGCTTGGAGGGATTCGTCAAGCTTCGTGGGGTCCTTGCCACCCGCTTCCGCCAGGTCTTTGCGCCCGCCGCCGGAACCTTGAACGTAAGTCGCCGCCTGCTTCACAATTTTGCCTGCGTCAAGTTTAGCAGTGAGGTCGCTCGTCACAGCGGCAATAAGGGAAACCCTTCCGTCCGCAACGCTGCCCAGCACGATCACGCCGGACTGGAGTTTTACGCGCAGATCGTCCACCATCTGGCGCATGGCGGAGCGGTCCGTTACTTCAACACGCGCGGCTATGACCCGCACGCCTTTCACCTCGCGTGCTTGCTGCATCAAGTCCCCGGCCGCGGAAGCTGCACGCTTCATTTGTTGCGCTTCCAGTCCTTTGCGGAGCTTCTTCTCACTTTCGGTGAGCTTCTCTATTGCCTCGATCAGTTCGCCAGGCTTCACGCGTAGAGCCTCGGATGCCTGCGACAACGATTGGGTTTGCCGTCGCAAATATTCGAGCACGCCTGTGCCTGTCAACGCTTCGATGCGACGCGTGCCTGCCGCTACGCTGCCTTCCGACACAATCTTGAAGAGGCCAATGTCACCCGTCCTTTGCACGTGTGTGCCACCGCAAAGTTCTTTCGAGAAGTCATCAATCGTGAGCACTCGCACTTGGTCCGCATATTTTTCCCCAAAAAGCGCCATGGCTCCCGTGTTCACCGCCGTATCAAGGTCCATGACGCTCGTCGCGACTTCCTCATTCTTGAGCACGTGCCGGTTCACCAGGTCCTCGATGTCGAGCAGGTCTTGCTCACCCAAGCCTGTGAAATGAGTGAAGTCGAAGCGCAGGCGGTCCGGGGCGACCAGCGAGCCGGCTTGCTTCACGTGTGTCCCGAGCGTCCGCCGCAGCGCGGCGTGGAGCAGATGTGTTGCAGTGTGATTCCGCCGCGTCGCATCGCGCCGGTCAGGATCGACAACGGCGGTGACAACATCTCCCACCCTAAGTCCCTCGCGCGCCATCGCCTTGTGGACGATCAATCCGCTCACGGGATAATAGGTGTTAAGAACCTGCGCAATTTCGTGGTCCGTCGCCGGTGAAAGAAAATGACCTGTATCGCCCACTTGCCCGCCTGCCTCGGCATAGAAGGGTGTGTGGTCGAGAACAATTTCCACCTCGCCGCCGGGTTTGACTTCTGCCGCCGGCTCGCCCTTCTGAACCAGCGCCATGATGTGGCAATCGGCGGAGGTGGTCTGGGTGTAGCCATCGAAGACCGTCTTGCCATCTTCCGCGAGTTTCAAGAACACCGGCAAGGCCGCTTTCTTATCAGCCCCTTTCCAAGACGCCCGGGCACGCTCGCGCTGCTTCTGCATTTCGGTCTCGTAGCCTTCGCGGTCAACCGTGAGGCCATAGTTTTTGACGATGTCCTCAACGAAATCCGGACGCAGACCGAAAGTGTCGTGCAATTGGAAGAGTTCTTCACCGGGGATCCAGGCAGCCCCAGGAGGGGGAACTGACTTATTCGATTCGCCCGTGAGAACAAGTTGCATCTGTCCCGACAGCATACTGAACAACTTGGAAACGTCTCCTCCGCATTGGGAAACCCACCCCTCCCATTTCTCGAAGGTTGTCTCCCGTCCCGGGTTGATTATCCCAATATTCGGAAGGTTTACTACGACGCTGCTCCCCTTGAGCTTATCGAGCCCGACCTTCGTACTGTGAGCGTAGCGCTCTTCTTCAATCTTGATTGCCTTGGCGATATGCGGGGCACTTTGGATGAGCTCGGGGTACGCGTCTTTCATCAGGTCCACGACGCGCCCGCTGATCTTGTAGAGGAACGGTTCACTCAGGCCCAGTCTCTGGCCATGATAGAGCGCCCGGCGCATGATAAGGCGCAGAACGTACCCGCGGCCCTCATTCGAGGGCAGCACGCCGTCGGAAATCAGGAACGTCGCGGAGCGCGCGTGGTCGGCAATGATGCGGAGTGAAACGTCAGCATCGTGATGAACACCGTATTCGACCTTGGCAAGGTTTGCCGCCTCTTCAATCAGTGGCCGGAAAAGGTCGGTATCGAAGTTTGAGAGTTTTCCTTGCAGCACGCCGGCGAGGCGCTCCAGGCCCGCGCCTGTGTCGATCGAAGGCCTTGGCAGCGGTGTCATCTCGCCTTCCTCGTGGCGATCGAACTGCATGAAAACCAGATTCCACAACTCCACGTAACGGCCGCAGTCGCAGCGGAATTGGCAGTCAGTGTGCCCCAGGTCGCTCGCCTCTGGGCCCAAATCGTAATGGATTTCCGAGCACGGCCCACAAGGACCCGTGTCGCCCATCTGCCAGAAGTTGTCTTTCTCATCCATTCGAAAAATGCGCTCGCGAGGCACGCCGACGTCGTTTGCCCAGATTTCCGCCGCGTCGTCGTCTTCCCGGAACACCGTGACGTAAAGCTTCGCGCGCGGGATGGCAAAATCCTTAGTGATAAGCTCCCACGCCCAGGGAATGGCTTCCTTCTTAAAGTAGTCGCCGAAAGAAAAATTGCCGAGCATCTCGAAAAAGGTGTGATGGCGCGTAGTGCGGCCGACTTGCTCGAGGTCGTTGTGTTTCCCCCCCGCGCGCACGCACTTCTGCGAGGTCGTGGCTCGCGAATAGTCGCGCTTCTCACGGCCCAGGAATACATCTTTAAACTGGTTCATGCCCGCGTTGGCAAACAGCAGTGTCGGATCATTCGCCGGCACCAACGACGATGAATTCACCACTCTATGGCCCCGATCGGCGAAAAACCCTAAGAACCGCTTTCGAATTTCGTGAGATGTCATAGGCTTATTGGCAATTATGAATCCAGCATTCACATATCAGAATGTTATTGCCCCTCCCCTGGCGCTTCCAGGTCCAAAGGCTCAATCTCATCCGCAACGGGAGCCAATTCCGGTCGCGCGCGCACTGCTATAATAATATCACCCGCGCTGAATCCCCGGCGCATCAGGCTTTGACAGAGCGAATGGAACTTGGCGCGGGTGAGCGGCAGACGAAGATTGCGGAGCTTTTTGGCCAGAGCTTGTTCCAGTAACAATCGGGCCGGGGTTTCTTGATAGACCCGTTGCACCGCGGGTTCGATTTCCTTGTAGCTTACGAGTTTGGCTTTCAGCTCGCGCCGGAGGCGATGGGGCCCAAAGGCCCGGTTCCTGGCGAGCGAATACGCGTACTGTTCGGCGAATTTGCGGTCGTCGAGGTAGCCAAGTTCGCGCAGGCGGCCGATGGCCTCAGGCACCCGCCCACTTTGGGGGCATTTTTTCTCGAGGGCCTTCCGCAATTCGGCGATGGAATAGGGGCGGCGCGCCAGCATACGCAGCGCCGCTGCAAGGGGATCGGGCGGGGCGCGCCTACCTTTTCGCAAATCGGTCAACCTGGCTGGATTTCTCCATCTCTTCGCGGGCGGCGTCGGCGGTGTTGCTGATGCCAGCGATGCGCAGCTTGAACTCGTCGGGGTTGGTGGAATTTCCCAAGGCTTCTTCCAGCGTGATCAGCCCCTGGCTGTACAGGTCATAAAGAGACTGGTCAAAGGTTTGCATTCCGTATTGTGAGACGCCCGAAGAGATGGCGTCATGAATCATCCGGGTCTTATCAGGGTTGATGATGCAATCCTTAATATACTCGGTGGAGATCAGCACTTCCACCGCAGGAGCGCGTCCAATTCCGTCCGCCTTGCGTACCAGGCGCTGGGAGACAATCGCCTTCAGGGTGCTCGCCAACTGCAGACGAATCTGCTTCTGTTCCGGGGGCGGGAAAACCGCAATGATACGCTGGATAGTCTCCGTGGCGTCCATGGTGTGCAAGGTGGAGAAAACCATGTGGCCCGTTTCGGCGGCCAGGAGCGCCGTCTGGATGGTTTCCAGGTCGCGCATTTCGCCCACCAGGATGACGTCCGGGTCCTGGCGGAGGGCAGCGCGCAGGGCGGCGCCGAAACTCGTCGTATCCACTTCCACTTCCCGTTGGTTGACGAAACCCTTCTTGTCGCGGTGAAGGAACTCGATGGGGTCTTCAATGGTAATGATGTGGTCGGTGCGGGTGGAGTTGATCCGGTCCACCATGGCCGCCAGGGTTGTGGACTTGCCGCTTCCGGTGGTTCCCGTC
The DNA here is from genome assembly GCA_049522495.1 of Terriglobia bacterium. GTDB lineage: Bacteria > Acidobacteriota > Terriglobia > UBA7540 > UBA7540 > Bog-366. The sequence goes on along the minus strand of JBEKNU010000010.1, from coordinate 6,660 downwards.
ACCAGCACCATGCCACGCGCTTCCTGGCAGATCTTATCGATTACGCGCGGAAGTATAAGCTCTTCCAGGGTGCGAATCTTGGTAGGAATGACGCGGAGCACCATGCCCACGTTGCCACGCTGCTGGAAGACGTTGACGCGGAATCGGCCTAAGCCCGCCACGCCGTATGCCATGTCCAGTTCGGCGTTTTCCTTGAATTTCTGCTTTTGCCGGTTCGTCATCATGCTGAACGCCATGTTCAGCATGTCCTCACTGGAAATGCGCGTGTACTGGGTGAGTGGGCGGAGGTCGCCATCCACACGAAGGTAAGGATAGTTCCCAACCTTGAGGTGCAAGTCGGAAGCTTTGCTCTCGCAAGCAGACCGAAGCAGCGTGTCAATGTTCAGACCATCGGCGCTATTAGCCATTTGGAACCCTCTCTGAGGCTCTCCCTTAATTTTCGTCCAAGTTAGCACACGCCCAAGAAGGTGTCAAAGAGAAGACGTTCAAATAGTGAATAGTAAATGGTGAATAGTTCGGCTCGGCTTCATGCAACCACTGACATTCAAAATTCACCATTCACTATTCACCATCCCTTACCGGCTCGCTGCCACGGGTTGGCTGCACGAGGTCAGCCAACCATATTTGTCTTCCGCCTGGCCTTGCACGATGGCCAGGAAGCGTTCCTGCAAAGCGCACGTGGCGGGGCCGGGCTGGCCCTTGCCGACGACGATGCGGTCGATGGAGCGGATGGGAGTAATTTCCGCCGCAGTTCCGGCAAAGAAGACCTCATCGGCTATGTAAAGCATTTCGCGCGCGATGTTTTGCTCGCTCACCGCGTAGCCCATTTCGAGCGCCAGCGTCATCACTGAGTCGCGCGTGATGCCCGGCAGCACGGAAGCGGAGAGCGGGGGCGTATAGATTTTGCCGTCGCGAATGACAAAGATATTCTCACCGCTGCCTTCGCTCACATGGCCGCTGGTGTCGAGGCAAATGCCCTCCGTGTAACCGTTGGTGATCGCTTCCATCTTGATAAGTTGGGCGTTCATGTAGTTGGCCGAAGCTTTGGCCATAGCCGGCAGAGTGTTGGGCGCAAACCGCTGCCAGGAGGAGATGCACACATCCACGCCATTGCGCAGTGCTTCATCTCCCAGGTATTTCCCCCAAGCCCACGCCAGGATATAAATCTCAATTGGATTCTTCAGGGGATTGACGCCCATTTCACCCACTCCCCGAAACACCAGCGGGCGAATGTAACAATGCTTGACGTTGTTGACGCGCACCAACTCCACCATCGCCTGCGCGAGTTGCTCGCGGGTATAAGGCAATTCCATCCGATAGATCTTGGCCGAGTTCACCAGCCGGTCGGTGTGCTCCTTCAACCGGAAGATCGCCGGGCCGTGCGGCGTGTCGTAGCAACGAATGCCTTCAAACAAGGAGGAAGCATAGTGGACCACATGCGCGGAAACGTGGATGGTGGCCTCCCCCCAGGGAATGAATTTGCCGTTGTGCCAAACATATTCGTAGTTATTCACTGCCATGGGTTCTTCTCCAGCTTTCCCCCGGAGGTTTGGAATTGCATGCCGCCCGCGAAATACCCGGGCCGCAGCCCTCAAGCGGCAAAATTATATCACGGGGCAACTTAGGCCTGGGCGAATTCGGCGGGCCGCGCCAAGTTGGCTCGCCTCGCTGCGTGGGAATTGGCCTGCACGCCGATCGGTATTCCTGCGTGCCTTTCGACCGCGGCGATCCCCGTGCCATCTCAACTTTTCCGCGCGCTTCGTACACCCCCATGTCCAGTCCCGGCGTTAACCCTTACGTAAATCCTGGGTATTACCCAACTCCTAAATCCATGATCAAAAGAATTTTTTATCGCAGCAACTAAAATAAATTTCTTGCATCTAGTAGAGTGTAGTGGCAATTTATCCACTACGCGGGCGTTAGAGGGATTGCCCGCAGGAGAGAGCCCCCGGCGGAGCCTGATAACGCAACAGCCGGAGAGGGCTCGCCCAAAGTTTATGGCTTTTATTCGCAAACGCGGCGAATCGTATTACCTGGTTCACAACGTGCGCCAAGAAGGACGCGTGCGTCAAATTCATCTGGCCTGCCTGGGCCACCGGCCGCGTATTAGCGATGACGTCGTACGGGGAGTTGCGTCCAATCATCCTTTTGTGCGAGTTGACTGGAAAGAACTGCGCGAGAAAGCCTCACGAAACGTGGTTCAACCTTTCGAGCACAACTCGCGATACCTCCGGGATTTGACCTTAGCGATTCGGAATCTTCATATCGACCTTGCGGACTTGCCTCTGCCTTTGCTTGAGCTAACGAAAGACCGCGAGTTGTCAGCCCAGTTGATCAACGGGCTCAAATTGCTTCGAGGGACCCTGGACGTGAAGCTCCATGAGCTTCGCAAGGTTAAGGCGCCGGATTTCGACGCGTAAAAACCAAGAGAGGATGATTATGGGCGCACGTCAAACGATCCTGGATCCAAGTCTGAACAGCCCGGAAGTGCGGGAATTCGAAAAGGCCCTTCGCCAGCGGGTCGTGGGGCAGGACCGCGCGGTGCGCCGCCTGGCTCGCGTCTATCAGGTTTATCGCGCCGGGCTTTCCACGCCCGGACGGCCGGTGGTAAACCTCCTTTTCCTCGGGCCCACGGGCTCCGGCAAAACCCGCCTGGTGGAAGCCACGGCGGAAGTCCTTTTTGACAAACCGCGCGGCTTTGTAAAAGTGGATTGCGCGGAATTCCAACACAGCCACGAGATCGCCAAATTGATCGGTTCGCCCCCGGGGTACCTCGGCCACCGCGAAACCCAGCCGTTGATCACCCAGGAGGTGTTGGACCAGCACCACACGGAGCAGATCAAACTCTCGCTAGTCCTTTTTGACGAAATCGAGAAAGCCTCCGACGCGCTCTGGCAGCTCCTGCTCGGTATCTTAGACAAAGGCACCCTCACGCTGGGTGATAACCGGCGCGTGGATTTTTCGCACAGCATGATCTTCCTCACCTCGAACCTCGGCTCCCACGAAGTGATGAATCTGATGAACGGCGGGCTGGGCTTCGCCGCCAACCGCCCCGATGAAGATGAGGAATTGGACCAAAAGATCTACCGGGCGGCTACGGAGGCGGCGCGGCGCAAGTTTTCGCCGGAGTTTATGAACCGCATCGACAAGGTCATTGTGTTCCGCGCTCTCACCCGTGAACACCTGGAGAGGGTTCTCGACATCGAGCTTACTCGCGTGCAACAACGCATCATCAACGCCACCGACCGGCGCCAGTTCGTGTTTCGATGTACGACGGCGGCGCGGGACTTCCTGCTGCGCGAAGGCACGGACATCAAGTTCGGAGCGCGCCACCTGAAGCGCTCCATTGAGCGCCATCTGATCTTCCCCATCTCCAACCTGCTTGCCACCGAGCAGATTCAACTGGGCGACCTCATCATCGTGGATTTTGATGCGCTCCTCGGTAAACTGATCTTCGTGAAGGAAGACCAGGGCGCCCTAGTGCACAAAGAGGAAGAGACAACGCAAGAAACCGCGCTGGTGCCGGTTTCCGTACGAACCGCGGGGGCCTCGCGCGCCCTCGCACGGCGCGCCAGCCGGGAGGCATACCGGTAGCGGCGTCGCTGTATCCCCGCTTTCAGCTTTCCACGGAGGGCGACTGCGCGTCCGGCGGCTGCTCTCCCTCCCCTTGCTGAAAATCGTCCCATCGCCAAATCCTAGATGGAATGGAGGAGGTGCAAGGCAGGGGGAGTCTGCGCGCCGGCGCATCATTTGAACCTGAGGATACTCACGATGTTGGAGAAATCATCCGTCCAGACTCGCGTACCCGGCTCACCCAGGAGCACTCTCCAGCGCGGGTCGCTCTTCAGCGCTTCCAGGTCGTTCGCATTGCGGGTCATCACTACCCACCAGGAAGCAAATTTGCCTTCCCGCGCTTCGTCCTCGCTGACGTGCGCATCAACACTTGCCAAGCAGACCAAGCCCGCGTCGTGGGCCAAATCGCCCAACACGGGGTGAAGGTCCAGGTAACGATTGCTAATGTGAAAGGCCAGAACACCGTTCGGAGCGAGCTTCGCAAGATAAAGGGCCAAAGCCTCGCGCGTCAAAAGGTGTGTAGGGATGGAATCACCGCTGAAGGCGTCGAGCACCATCATGCCATAGCCGTGCGCGGGAGCATTGCGCAACGACAGGCGCGCATCACCCAGTATCACGCGCACCGGGGACCCGCAGTCCGACAAGTAGGTGAAGTAATGCCGGTCTTGGGCGATGTGTAAGACGGTCGGATCGATTTCATAAAACGTGAACTGCTGATGGGGTTGATGGTAGCAAGCCATGACGCCTGCGCCCAGCCCGATTACCGCCACCTCGTTCTCCTCCTGGGTCTGCTGAAAAACTTGGAACACCTGGCCAATCGGCCCGCTCCGCGTGTAGTAGGCGAGTGGATCGCACGCGCGGCTGGGATCCAGGCTTTGCACTCCATGCGCCGTGCCGCCGTGAAACAGCACGCGATAATTTTTGTCGAGGTCATCGCTCACGCGGTAAACCCCGAAGAAACTGCGCTCGCGGTGGAGGATGTGGCCGAAGGGCCCGGCGTAAACCTGGCTGGCCAGGATTAAGGCTGCTACTCCCAACCCAAAGCGCCGGGGCCGCGTGCCGAAACGCAGGCAAAAGATCGCGGAGGGGCCGAAGATGATGAGGTTAAAGAGCCGCCCAGGCGCCATGCCGTTTGCCTGCAGCTCCAAAGTCGCGACGGCGACGGCGAGGCCCAGCGCCGCGGGCAAAAGGTAGTCAAGCCTGCGGGCGCGGGGCGTCTCCTCGGCCCCGTCAACGGGCGGGCACAGCATTGCGGCCAGCACCAGCGCGATCGGCAACTCTACCACGGTGCTGAAGATCACCGGCGCCAGCAGGGCGTTGAAAGCCCCGCCGAGCACTCCTCCCACGGAAACCCATAGATAAAACTCGGTGAGATGCTGGGTGGCGGGACGGCTGCGGGCCACTTCCCCGTGGCAAACCATGGCCACAGCAAAAAGGGTCAGCAAATCAACAGGGAGCAAAACCATCAAGGGCAGCGCCCCCTTCAATACGATGGGAATCGCGGCGACCAGGATTAGCAAAGGCAGCCTCCGGCTCAGCCAAAGATGCGAGAGGCGGGGTTTGCGCGCGAATACCAGCACGAAACTGAGCAAGTAGAGGGCGAGGGGAAGAACCCAGAAGAGAGGAACGGCCGGAACATCGGTGGTGAGTGCAGTCGTAACTCCCAGCATCAGGCTGGAGGGCACAAAGGCGAGAGCCACCCAGCGCAGCCCCCGGCGCAATGTGGGATTTTCAGCATTGCGAGCGGCCACTTCTTCAATCGGAGCGTCAGGCGGCGTGCTCGCCCCGGCCGAACCCTCATGCGAAGAGCGCCAAACCAGCAGAATGCAACCTGCCGCCAGCAACAAGAGTAATCCGTAGCAATAGGTCCAGAGCCGGCTTTGATCGCTCAATCGCAGCAAGGGCTCAAGCAGGAACGGGTAACTCAATAAACCCAGCAAGCTCCCGGAATTGCTCGCGGCGTAGAGAAAGTACGGGTCGCCGGACGACGGATGCCCGGACTGTGCGAACCATTTTTGCAGGATGGGGGTGGTTGCGGACAGCGCGAAAAAGGGCAAGCCCACCGCCACCAGCAGCAGCCACAGCAGCCATCCTACCGGATTGGATTGCAGGGGGGGCGCCCATCCGCCGGGCACATGAACCGGCAGCAGCGCCAAGGGGGCCAGCAGCACTGCCGCATGCACGGCAACTTGTGTACGCTTGCCCAGCAACTTCGCCGAGGCATGCGCATACGTGTACCCGGCCAGCAGGGTCACTTGAAAGAAGACGAGGCAGGTGGTCCATACCGCGGCGCTCCCGCCGAGAAGCGGCAGCGCCATCTTGGCGAACATCGGTTCCACAAGGAAGAGTAGCGCGGCGCTCAAAAACATCGTCACAGAAAACGCCACAACGGAAATAGTCTGCCATCTCATCTGGATAAGTCGGATACCATCGCTTTAATCTGCCGAATTTCTGTGCGGCGACAACCGGGCTCCGGGAAAGGCGCAACCGCGCCTTGCCACAAGATCCGGCACGTCATGCCGCCGAGTTTAGCATATTATTTTCGTGCCCTTGCCTCCGCGGGCCTTTCCGTCGTGGTGCGTTTTGGCCCGAACTCGTCTCGATTTATCGCGTAATCCGTGCATTTCGGCTAAAAAGTCCCATCGATTATTGTCGATCATCGCGCAATTGGTGCATTTTTGTGTAAAAGCCGTGTTTTTCGCTGGACATTTTGTCAACGTCGCCTTTGTTTTCATGCACATCCCCGGAGGTTATTTCATTTCTAACATTTCTAAGGGTTAGCGCCCCCGTTTCGGACCCTGAAGAGCATATTCGTGAGCCGCCAAGATGGGCACAGCCTGGAATCTTCCGGCCTTTCCATGAGCACCGCTTTTTCGTCCTGGTGAGCCATCAGCAATCAGCTATCAGCCTTCAATCGTCCATCGTCAATCCTGGCCCCTGACACCTAACCGTCCTGCGTGTTTCCACGCCGACATAGTTCTCCATATACTATCCTAGCAATAACCCATCCATAAGACAGCCAGGCACGGACGAATTGCCCGCAAACAGGTGGATTTATTTAGGCTTGGCGCCGGATTTTACTACCGG
>JBEKNU010000009.1:0-68769 GCA_049522495.1 Terriglobia bacterium | reverse complement strand
CGCTGCGAAAAGCCTATGGCTTTCGTACCTTCCGCGCCGCTGAAGTCGCTCTCTACCATACTCTTGGAGCTCTACCTGAACCACAGTCTACCCACAGATTCTGCTGAGGAACCTTTTTTTCCCGTCACCGTGGCCACCGATCATTGACTAACTACTTTAGTTTCATTAATATAGATTTTTGGAGGATTTTTGGAAATCATTGCTAACCCCTTTTGCTTCTGGTAGATCGTGGAAAGCCACGCTATTTTGCAGGAATGAGGCTTAAATCGACCTCGAATTGGGGGTAACTCCTTTTGTTTCCGGAAGATCGTGGAAAGCCGCGGGATTCATAATCCTCCGATCCTGGGCGCCTGGCGTTTCAAGCCCGATAAAGAATCTCGTTCAGCCGCCACCTTTCAGCACCCGCAATCTCCATTCGTCAATCATCTATCCAGCCCCGGGGAGCGAGCAGTACGCGGTGGTCATCTTGCCGCGGAATCGACCATCGTCACTCCGGCTTACCACACTCCCTTAGTTTATCACTCTACGCTATGATTGTCAAGAACAATCCACCACAGTTAGAGGCTACAAAATGTCCCTGGGGACAAGAGCCGAAAGTCGATCGAGGGGAGTGGAATCTGGCCGCCTTTGGGCGTATGATATTTGCCATAAGGGCAGGGGAGCGGAAGCCAATGAAAATCGGACTCATCATCGGGGTTCTGTTGCTGAGCAGTCTCTGCATGGCGCAGAGTGTCTCGACGAATGGTGAATCACTCGACAAAGTGCAGGTCCTGGCATTATTGGCGGGCGAAGTTTCAAATTCGCGGGTGGCCAACTTGGTTGTAGAACGCGGCATCACGTTTGAGCCGACCAACCGCTACATTCAACTTCTCCAGAAGGCCGGCGCCAATGAAGGAGTCATCACGGCGGTGCGCATTGCGCAGCGCCCGCCGGCGGCTCCGAAGGCGGCGGGCGCTTCTCCCCGAAACGCGCCGCTGGAGCGAGATCAGATTCTGGACCTCCTGCAAACCTCTGTAGACAGCGACTTATTGGCCAAATTGGTCGCCACCCGCGGGATTGATTTTGAGCCCTTCGATGAATACCTGCACGCCTACGAGATCGCCGGGGCACAGGAGAGCCTGCTGAGTGCTCTGCGCCAGGCTGGAGGGTTAAAATCGGGGGCGGCCGCCGCCACGCGGGTTCCACCCAAGGGCGCAGGAGAAAAACCGGCCGCGACGGGTACTAATCCGAAGCGTATCCGCGTGGCCGGAGAGACCGAGGCGGCAAGAATCACATTTCAGCCCAAACCAGATTATCCTCCCCTCGCCAGGAATGCGCGCATCCAAGGCACGGTTCGCTTGGACGCCATCATCGGTCAAGACGGGGCGATTGAGGAGTTGAAGGTCCTGAGCGGCCCTGCTTTATTGATCAAACCTACCATGGATGTGGTTTCGAAATGGCGTTATCAACCGGCGCTGGTGAAGGGCAAGCCGGTCGAAGTTGAAACGGAGATTGACGTGGATTATGTGCTCCAGCTTTGATGATAAGCTCGGCGGCCATCCCACCGACCCATCGCCCCACCAAAAACAAGACGGCGCCCGGGTTTTGGCGTATAGTTTCGAACGCATCGCTTAGCGAGGACAATCATGGGTAAAGCTCCCGTGCGTATCCGCGCTCGTGCCCTGGGTCGAAACCTTCTTCTGTGTGTGGCGCTTTTAGTTTGGTTCCTGCCCCTCGGCCCCGGCGCGGCGCCGCAAGACTGCAACCCGCCTGAAGTCCAGACTCGTGAAAACCAAAACGAGGGCGTCAACCCGTCCTTGCAGCTTCGCGTCGCTCGCAGCCTGGAGACGGCCAGCGGAGATGAATCCGCAGAAGTTGGCAAGACGTTCGTGGATATGCCCCCTGCGGAGCTCATCAAGGCAGTGCCCGAGCTGAAGCACCTGGAGCCGGCGGAGAGTCCGGACCTGCTGCCGCAAATCCTTAAGGGCGTGGGCGCCACGGTGGCAGCTTTTTTCGATAACTTCTCCAATACGACATGCACGGAGCGCGTCATCTCCAAATTGGATACCCCGTTGACGACCAGCGCTTTGCATTACGATAACACTTACAACTATGTGGCTTTGGCCCAACCGGGCCCTTTGAAATGCCGCCTCCAGGAGTATCGAACCGATGCCAAGGGCGAACCCGTGAAACTCGACGCCAAAAGCGGAGTCCTTACCTTCGGATTCGTAACCCTGGCCGTACATTTTCATCGCGACTTCCAAGCTGACTCGCGCTTCCGCTACCTGGGGCGCGAGGAGGTGGAAAAGCAAAACACCTACGTTGTTGCCTTTGCCCAGCGGCCCGAAGTGGCGCGGCAAACGGCGAGCATTAAATTCGGTGACCGGGCCGGAATCATTTTCATGCAAGGCGTGGCGTGGATTGATCCGCTGAGCTTCCGGATCCTCCGCCTGCGCACCGACATCGAACAACCGGAAGTGAACGTCGGCTTGCAGAAAGAGACCATCCAAGTCCTTTACTCAGAAGTGAGCTTCACGGAAGATGGCAAGACGTTGTGGCTGCCCCGTGAGGTGTACGTGACGGGACAAGTGGGCAAGCTCAATTTCCACAACCAGCACCGCTACTCGGACTACCGCCTCTTCAAAGTCCAAGTCGACCAGAAACATGACAATCCTTGATCCACTAAAGGTAGCGGGTTGTCCAGATTCTTAGTGTGCTGTCCCCTGTGGTTTTTTTCGATGAATCGCCGCGAATCCCCTATTCCGGAAGTGGGGTGCATAGCCATGCACCCCTACACCGCCAATTGTCCCGCGTCGCATGTGTAAAGAGCTAGCTGGGACGGCAGACCACGGATCACCCCATCACCGCCAGGGAGGAAGACTGCGACCCGGTTTAGGCGTATAGTGGCAAAAGGCAATTCTTAGAGGACGATCGATGCGCCAATCTCTCCAGCGCGTCCTCGCTCGCGGCCTGGGTCGAAGCCTTGTTCCCTGGGTGGTGCTCTCGGTTTGGCTACTATCCACGGGCTCCGGCGCGGCGCCACAAAACCCCAACCCGCTAGAAGTCCAGCCCCAACAAGGCCAAAGCCAAGAGGCGCGGCCGACGTTTCAGCTTCACGTCGAACGCAATGTAGTAACAGTCAGGGTGGTCGTGCGCGACGGCAACGACCGCCCGGTGGGCAATCTCCGCAAAGAAGACTTCCGGCTGTTCGACGATGGCAAGCCCCAGGAGATTTTGGGATTTACGGTCGAGACCGGCAATCCCAGCCCCGCCCCGGAAGCTGCGCCTGCGGCCCCGGCGGAGAAGGCCGGTGAGTCCCCGCGCGCTCCTGCCAAATCTCTCGCCCAGCGCTTTGTCATTCTCTACTTCGACGACTACCACATGGAGCCGGAAGGCATCACCCTAACTCGGAATGCCGCCTGGCGCTACGTCACCACGGCGGTTCGGCCGCAAGACCGCGTGGCGATCTACACTGCGACCGGCAAGGACCAAATCGACTTCACGGAAGACCGGGAGAAACTCCACGATGCGCTATTCCGGCTGTCGCCTCGGCCGAGCAACTCAAGCGGCTGTCATGAGATCAGCGCTTATGAAGCATACCGGGTCACTATACAGGAGCCTCAGGCGCTTGCACTTGTCCATGCGGAAGCCGTCAAATGCGACTGTGGCATAACCATCCCTGTCTCTCCTAGCACGACGGGCGAGCCTTCCGCCCTGCTTATGGAGCCACCGCGCGGCGGTGCCGACCCGTGCCCGCCGCAGGCCAAGCAGAGGGTGGAACGGGATGCGGCCGGGGTCTGGGAAATGGCGAACATGCAGGTGGAGTATGCGTTGGACGGCATCGAGAATGCCGTTCGCCGCCTGGCGGCCATGCCCGGCCAACGAGCGCTGGTGCTGGTTTCGCCGGGGTTTTTGACGGAAACGCAGTCGGCTAGAATCGACGCCATCACCAACCGCGCTTTACAACAGGACGTCGTCGTCAGCGCCATCGACGCCCTCGGCCTTGAGGCCCGCAAAATGCCCCACTTGTTCGAGGTCAGTCCCGACCTGCGCTTCCTGAAGTCCAGGATAGAAAACGCCGGCACGGTGTCAGCGGAAAGCGTATTGGCAAGCCTCAGCGCCAGTACCGGCGGCGTCTTCTTCCACAACAGCAACGATTTCAACGATGGCTTCCGCCAAGCGGCCGCCGTTCCCGACGTCTACTACGTGCTGACTTTCTCGCCGCCCAACGTCAAGCTGGACGGGAAGTATCACTCACTCAAGGTGACCCTCAACAACCACGAGCTTATGACCGTCCAGGCACGGCGCGGCTATTTCGCCTCCGCGTCAGGCTTGGCGGGGCAACCATCCAGCCAGGACGAACTGGAGAAGGTTGTGTTCTCGCACGAGGAAACTCACGGACTGCCGGCGCAGGTGACCGCCCAGGTGGAGAGAGTGAGCGATGCCGAGTCCAAGCTCACGGTGCTGATCCACGTCGACGTCCGCCAGCTCCAATTCCGCAAGGAAGGTGACCGCAGCGTTGACAAGCTGATTTTCCACACCGCGCTTTTTGATGACGACGGCAAGTACATGACGAGCAAGGCAGGGTCGATCGATCTTCACCTGAAGGGCGCAACCTTGACGAAGGTCTCCGCGTCAGGCATCAACGCCAAGACCAGTTTCAAGGTGGCGCCGGGGACTTACCGTGTTCGTGAGGTGGTGCAGGATACGGAGTCGAAGACGATGTCGGCGCTGAACTATGACGTTCAGGTGCCCACGACTGCTTCACGACCCGAGGTTCCGGTGAAGCTTGCCCAGAAGCCTAAGAAGTCCGCGTCCATGGCGGATTGGACTCTCGCGGAGTTGATGAGTGCACTGCCTGAGTTGGAGGGACTGAAACTGGCGGAAAACCAGCAGGAACTGCCCACCCTTCTGCAAAACATCGGGGAAAATGTGAAGTCCTTCTTTGACGCTTTTCCCAACACCACTGCCCGCGAGCAGATCACCCTGGAACTACTGGATTGGAAGGGTCAGCCCGTTGAGCATCGAAAGGAACTGTTCAATTACTTGGACCTTGCCCTGCCCGCGAAGAACGACGTCGGTTTGAAGGAGTATCGGACGGACGCCAAGGGCCATCCGGCCGAGCCCGCGCCCATAGGGAGGGGGTTTGTATCGAAAGGGTTCGCCTCCATGTTGGTTTACTTCCACCCGACGCACCTGTCGGACACGGAGTTTCGTGATCTGGGACGTCAGCTTATGGATGGGCGCGAAACGGAGGTGGTCCTTTTTTCCCAAATCCCCGGAAAGGCGCCGCCCAAGGAAACGTTGCACACCTCAACGCGATCTATTCCCATCCTGGTCCAGGGATTGGCTTGGATTGATCCCACCAGCTACCAGATCGTGCGGATGCGCACCGACCTTTTGCGGCCGCAGGGAGACATGGATCTGAAGAAACAAACCACCGAGTCCCGATTTACCGAGGTGGACTTCAAGGAATCGCCGCTGGTGTTGTGGCTACCTGCGGAAGTGACGGTCACGGTAGTGTGGCGGGGCCAAGTATATCGCAATCGTCATGAGTACTCGGATTTCAAGTTGTTTAGCGTGGAAACTCCGGACCGCACTAAATCCGCTCAGAGGGCGCCTGATTAGATGGACTCGGGGTCGGCGCACTTTGGGCGTATAGTGGGCAAGCATCAATTCGAGAGAACGCTCATGGGTAAAGCTATCTTCAAAAATCGCGCTCGCCGCCCGGGCCGAAATCTTCTTTTCTGCGCGGCGCTGGCGGCTTGGTTGCTGTCCAGCGGCTCCGGCGCGGCGCCGCAAAACCCCAACCCACCCGAAATCCAGGCCCATGAAGGCCCAAGCCACGACGTCACGCCGACGTTCCAGCTTCACGTTGAACGCAACCTGGTGACGGTGAGGGTGGTGGTGCGCGACGCCAACGACCGCCCGGTGGGAAATCTTCGCCAAGAGGATTTCCGGTTGTTCGACGATGGCAAGCCTCAGGATATTTTGGGATTCACGGTCGAGACCGCCTATCCCAACCCCGCCCCGGAAGCTGGGCCTTCAGCGGCGCCGCCGGCTCCGGCGGAAAAAACCACCGAGGCCCCACGCGCTCCGGTGAAAACTGTCGCCCAACGTTTCGTCATTCTCTACTTTGACGACTTTCATCTGGAGCCGGAAGGGATCGGACGAACCCGTGATGCCGCCTGGCGCTATGTCACGACGGCGGTTCGGCCGCAAGACCGGGTGGCGATCTTCACTGCGACCGGCAAGGACCAGATCGACTTCACCGAAGATCGAGAGAAACTTCACGACGCGCTGTTTCGTCTTGCACCCAAACCGCGCGTCCCAAATGCCTGTCCTGAGATCGGCGACTACGAGGCCTACCTCGTCACTCAACAGGACCCTTATGCTCTGGCCATTGAGCATGTGGAAGCCGTCCAATGCGATTGTGGCGAATACCTGTCTATCGACCCGATGACCGAGCGTTCCGCCCTCCTCATGGCGACTACCCCCGGCGCTCGGGCGGCTATTGAAGCTTCCAGCGACCCGTGCATACCGCCGGCCGAGCAGAGAGTGGAACGGGAGGCTGCCGCGGTCTGGGAGCAGGCGAATATGCAGTCACAGTATTCATTGCAGGGGATCGAGATTGCCGTTCGCCGCTTGGCTGCCATGCCGGGCCAGCGCAGCGTGGTGCTGGTCTCGCCCGGTTTCTTGACCCAAACCCAGGCATCTAACATCGACGAAATCACCAACCGCGCTTTACAGCAGGACGTCGTAATCAGCGCCATCGACGCCGCCGGCCTCGCCCCGCGGAAAATGCACAATATGATCTCCACCCGTCTCGACCTGGAGTCCCGCCAGACCTTGATCGAAAACACTGGAACGGTGGCAGCCCAAGACGTATTAGCAGGCCTCAGTGCGGCGACCGGCGGGGTTTTTTTTCACAACAGCAACGATTTCAACGACGGCTTCCGCCAAGCCGCTGCCGTTCCCGAGGTCTACTATGTCCTGACTTTTACTCCGGCGAACATCAAGCTGGACGGAAAATTCCATGCGCTTAAGGTGACCCTCAACAACCACGAGCGCCTGACCGTCCAGGCGCGCCGCGGTTATTTCGCCTCCGCGTCGGGCTTGGCAGGGCAGGCTTCCAGCCAGGATGAGCTGGAGAAGGTCGTATTCTCGCAGGAGGAGATCCACGGGCTGCCTGCGGAAGCGACCGCGCAGGTGGAGAAAGTGAGCGACCGCGAGTCCAAGCTTACGGTCACGATTCACGTCGATGTCCGCCTGCTGCAATTCCGCAAGGAAGCGGACCGCAGTGTTGACAAGCTCATTTTCCACACCACACTCTTTGATCGCGACGGGAAGTATGTGACCGCCAAGGAGTCGTCGCTCGATCTTCATCTGAAGGATGCAACTCTGGAGAAGTTTACCCAGTCCGGCATCAACGCGAAGACCAGCTTTCAGGTGCCGCCCGGGACGTACCGGGTTCGCGAGGTGGTGCGAGATACGGAGTCGAAGGGGATGTCGGCGCTGAACTGCATTGTGGAAGTGCCCGGCCCGCCCTCGCCGGAGGGGGCAGGGAAACCCTAGCCGCAGATTCCCTGTTTCTCTCATTGACACGCCTACTGCGCAACGGTATCGTCTGCTTCCGCAAGCATGGACGCACGCATAAAGGAGAAAGCACATGGCACGCAAGACGCGCAGAACTGTGAATTCCTCTCAAGGTGACAGCAGTCGACGTGACTTCTTGAAGAGCGCCACGACCGTCGCCGCAGGCCTGGTCGCGCCCAAGGCGCTCGAGGCGGAAGCCGCTGACCTGCTGCCCACGGTCATGCTGGGACCGCATCGGGTCACCCGGCTGATCGTAGGCGCCAACCCCATTTATGGCTATTCCCATTTCAACAGGCTGTACGACCAGCACATGCGCGAGTGGTTTACCGATGACCGCATCGTCAAAATGCTGCTCGACTGTGAGAAGGCAGGGATCAACACCTGGCAGTACAGTTTCCATTACGACCAGAAGCGGCAAATCCCCAAGCTACGCGCAGCGGGGTGCAGGTTGCAATTCATCTGCCTGGCCGCTTCCTGGCACTATGACGAAAAGATGGGACGGACGCCGGAAGAGGTTTTGGATGGGACCATCAAGTGCGCGAAGGCTGCGGCAGAGTTCAAACCCATCGGCATCACGTTCCACGGCGGCGCCACCGACATCCTCTACCGGGCGGGGAAGATCGATCTGCTCAAGACCTATATCGACGCGGTTCACGACCTGGGAAGCTTGGCCGGCATCTCCACGCACAACCCCAAAATCCTGGAAACACTCCATGAAAAGGGATTCGCAAACGACTTCTACATGACCGGCTTGCACTATCTCACCCGGCACCCTGAGGACTGGATGAGAGATATTGGCACGGTTCCCCTGGGCGACGGCTTTATCGCCTCCGACCCGCCGAAGATGGCCGCTGCCATACGCGCGGTGAATAAACCCGCGCTGGTTTATAAGGTCCTGGCAGCAGGCCGCAAATGCGGGTCGGAAGAACAGAAGCGCCAAGCCATCGAATGGGCATATAAGAACATCAAGCCGACAGATGCGACGATCATCGGCCTCTATCCGCGATATTCCGACCAGGTCACCGAAACCACGAAGATGGTGCGCGAGGTTCTGGCGTAAGGGCAAAGGCAAGTGATGAGTGACGAGTGATGAGTGAAGAGCGATGAGTGAAGAGCGATGAGTGAGGGGCAAAAGGTAGCAGTGGAGGGCAAGGTGAAGGCGAGGAGCTTTAGGGATCTCTGGGTATGGCAAAAGGGTATGGCGTTAGCCAAGGGAATCTATGGGATTACGCGACCCTTCCCCCGCGAGGAGAAATTCGGACTCGTTTCCCAGATGCGTCGAGCAGCCGTATTCTCCACTCATCACTCGTCACTTGTCACTGATTTTATCTCCCGGGCGGGCGATCAAGGAGTAGAGTGCGGGCAGAAGGATGACGCTCAGGAAAAGGTCGGTGGTAAGGCCTCCCACGATGACGATGGCAAAGGGCCGCTGGGAATCCGAGCCGATGTCGTGGGATAGGGCGGCGGGGAGAAGTCCCAAGGTGGCGACGAGCATCACCATCAGGGTCGGCCGCAGACTGCGAACGGCTCCTTCCACGGCCGCTCTCAAGATATCGGGCTCATTCACGCGCGCCTGGTTGATATATTGAATCATAATCAACCCCACCTGCACGGAGACGCCGAAAAGGGCGAGCATGCCAATGCCTGACGAAACGCTAAAGTGCGTGCCGGTGGCGAGCAGGGCCAGCATCCCTCCGATCGGCGCCGTGGCAAGGGTCGCCATGATCAAGAGGGACCAGTTGAAGGAATCGAACGCCGTATAAAGAAGCAAGATAATCAGCAAAACGGTGATTGGAACGATGAGAGCCAGCCTCGCATTAGCGCGCTGCTGGCTGGCGTATTCCCCCGCCCACTGCAGCGTGTAGCCCGTGGGCAGCTTCACCTTCTGGCCGACGTCGCGGATGGCATCTCTTACGGTGCTGCCCAGGTCGCGGCCGCGCACACTGTACTTGATGGCGATATAGCGCGAGTTGTTTTCGCGGTAAATCATGGAGGCGCCGTCTTCGATGCGGATGTCGCAGAGTTGCCCCAGCGAGACGCGCTCACCGGAAGGCGCCAGGATGCGGATATTGGCAATGTCGTCCACCGTGGTCCGGTAGGGCGCCTGGTAGCGAACCACCAGGTCGTAGTGCTCCTCGCCAATTAAAATCTCGCTGACGGCTTTTCCCCCCACTGCGGTTTCAATGGCATCCTGAATATCGCTGACGTTGATGGCGTAGCGATCGGCCTGGGCGCGGTCCACAAGCAAGTTCAGGTTGGGCTGGCCCAAGACGCGGAAGATGCCCAAGTCAGCGACGCCCGGAATCGGCTGCATCACATTCACGATTTCGTCGGCTTTGGTTTCCAGGGTTTTCAGGTCACTGCCCATAATCTTGACGGCCAGTTCGCCTTTAACTCCGCTGACGGCTTCTTCCATGTTGTCGGAGATGGGTTGGGAGAAGTTCCAAATCACGCCAGGAATTTTCTCCACCTCATCGTCCAGGGCCGCAATCAGTAACTCCTTGTCCTTATGGAATTGCCTCCGCCATTGGTTGTGCGGCTTCAAGTCGATAAAGTATTCCGTATTGAAGAAACCGGTGGCATCGGTGCCATCATCCGGCCTTCCGACTTGCGAGACCACTTTCGTGACCTCGGGAAACCTGGCGAAGGCAAGGCGAGCATGATTCATGATGCGGATGCCCTCGCTCGGTCCGGTGCTGGGGGCCAGGGTACCCCGCGCCCAGATGGCGCCTTCGTCGAGGTGGGGAAGAAACTCGGAGCCGATCAGGCCGCTCCATACTAAACCGAACGTCGCCAGCACGACCGCAAGGCCGCCTGTCAGGGTAAACGCGCGGTGCCGGAGCGTCCACTCGACGGACCGCCGATAAACCTCAGTGAAGAATTCCAGAACGGGATTGCGCCATTCGTGCGTCTCCCCCCGGAAAAAGTAGCTGGCGAGCACCGGGGCGAGAAGGATGGAAAAAAGAATGGCGCCCAGCAGCGCAAAAGCCACGGTCCAGGCCATGGGGTGAAACAACCGTCCCTCGACGTGCTCTAGAGTGAAAATGGGAAGGTAGGCGGTGATGATAACGGCGATGGCATAGAAAACGGGACGTTGCACCTCGTGCGCAGCTTCGCGAATGGTTTCCGCCAGGCTTCTGTCACCGTCGCGGCGCAGGCTGAGATGGCGCAAGATGTTTTCCACCATGACCACCGAGCCATCGACCACCATGCCGAAGTCCAGCGCCCCCAGGGAAAGAAGGTTGGCGGGAATGTGGCGAAGATCGAGCAGGATCGAGGCGAAGAGAAGCGAAAAGGGGATGGTGAGGGCTACGATGAGCGCGCTGCGAAGGTTGCCGAGGAACACGAAAAGGATGATGACCACCAGGGCGATGCCAGTGCCCAGATTGTGCAATACGGTTTTCGTCGTAAGACTCACCAAGTCGTTGCGGTCAAGGTAAGGGACGATTTTCACCCCCGGCGGCAGCACGTTGCGATTAACGAAATCCACTTTATCGTGGAGGGCCGCCAAGGTCTTTTCGGCGTCCGCTCCTTTGCGCAGCAATACGATTCCCTCAACTACGTCATCGTCGTCCATAACCTCGCCGTCTTGGCGAGGCAGCGCTTTGCCCAGTTTCCCCAGCCGGATTTTGGCGCCTTGCGTTACCACGGCAACATCGCGTACCCGGATCGGCGTGCCGTTTGGCGACTTCAACACCGTGGCGCCCACGTCCTCTGCCGTCTGCATCAGGCCCACAACGCGAACATTGAAAGCCTGCTGGCCTTTCTCAATGAAACTTCCTCCCGCGTTCACGTTATTCGCCCCCAGAGCTTGTTCCACTTGAGCGATGTTTAAGCCGTAATCGATCAGCTTGTTGGGATCGACCTGCACCTGATACTCGCGCGTGATCCCTCCGAAGATGTCCACGTCGGCGATATCCGGCACAGACTTCAATTGTTTGAGCACTACCCAATCCTGAAGCGACTTCAAAGCCATGATGTCGTAACGCGGGTCCGTGCTTTGCAACGTGTAGAAGTAAATCTGGCCCACCGGACTGTAATCCGGCCCGATTTGCGGATTGAGATTGTTGGGCAAACTCACCAGGGAGAGGCGTTCCAGCACTTGCTGCCGGTTTTCAAAGTCGTTGGACTCATCATCGAAAATCATGGTCACCGAGGAAATTCCAAACAAGGATGTTGAGCGCAGGTGCGTGAGATGGGGCAGGCCATTCATCTGCAACTCAATGGGGATGGTGACTTGGCGCTCCACCTCCTCGGCGGCGCGGCCCGGCCATTGCGTAATAACATTGACGTAATTGTCGGCAACGTCCGGGTAGGCCTCGACGGGGAGCCGGTGAAACGAGATGAACCCCCAGATGAGCAGCAGCACACCGAGACTCAAGACCAGGAACTTCTCGCGCAGTGCGAAATCGACGAGGTAGCGGATCATCGGTTATTCCATCCCCGCCGCACTGGCGAATTGCAGGGCGTTGGCGACAACTTTTTCGCCCGCAGCGAGGCCGCTGAGGACGACCTGAAATCCGCCGGAAGAAACTGCGCCCGCTTGCACTTCCAGGCGTCGAAATCGGTTTCCTCCGAGAGGCACGAAGACCCAATCCTTATCGTGCAGACGCAGGATGGCCGTGGTGGGAAGCATGGGCCGCAGTTGTTCGGTTCGCGATCGGAAAGCGGCGTTGGCAAACATTCCCGCCCGCATCAGGCCCCCCGAGTTAGCAAGCTCCAAGCGGACTTTTGCCGTCCGGGTCGACGGGTCGAGCACGGTGCTGATGTTGCCGACCCGCCCCGCGAAAACGCGGTCGGGGAAGGCAATTAACCGCACCGTGGCGGAGTCGCCCAGGTGCACGCGGTGAAGATCATTCTCATAAACGTCGCAGAGCACCCAGACCCTGGAAAGGTCCGCAATGGTGAAAAGGTTGGGGGAATTATCAAGGGAGCGGACGCCGGCGCCGCTGGTTACGTTCTGCTCCACAATGGCGCCGGAAATCGGCGCACGAATGGAAACCAGAGGAGAGGGATTACTGAGATCCGCCCCCAAGACGGCGATATGCTGTTTAGCGGTACGAAGGTCAACTTGCATCTTCTGCTCGGCGTTTTCCGCGGCCTCCAGGTCCTGCCGGGCGATGGCGCCCTTGGCGTAGAGGTCCTGCGCGCGCGTAAGCTGCTGCCGGGCGAAAACCTCGTCGGCCTGAAATTTCTGGCAGTCGGCAAAGGCCTGGGACACCTCCGCGCTGTTGATGATCAGCAGAACCTGGCCTTTGGTGACTTCATCGCCGAGCTTGGCGCGGATGTCCACGGCGCGTCCGCCGGCCAACGAGAGCACCGGGACGGCACGATTGACGTCCGGCGTGACGACGCCGGTCACCTGGAGTTCATCCCAGGTGGGGCGCTGTTCCACCGTGGCCAGGAGAAATTGTTCGGGATGCTCGACCTGTACCACTCCGTCGCCGTGGATTTCCTCCACCTTCACTTCTCCCGGACCCGGCGCGCCCGCGTCGGCGCTGGTCTGGCGATTGCAACCTGCCAGCAACAAGATAGGGATGACCATGACGCCCAGGATGAAGGAGCAGAGTTGTCGTCGATTCAGCATGAGATTTTCTCGGCCTTTGATCCCCGCGGGGATCAACGAATGCATTTATGGTGAGGCGCGCGGGGCCGGGGCTGAACGTCTACGAACGCGGTTTGAAACTCGCCCGTGGCGCCCTGAGCCTACCCTGATGGTTCCTGCGATCTTTCTTTTAGAACGGATGTGAATGGCCGCTCGCCCGAGCGGCCCGTTGGAATCCCTTAGGCGTGGGACGGGGGTGCGCGGCCATCGTGGAGGGAAATCAGAGTCAGGCAGAAAACACGTGAATCAAGCAGGACGACCGAACCAAAGAACACATGGAGGGGATCAGCTGAACAGGGAGCAGTGGTCGCGGCTGTCATGCACGTAGACCTGCTTGCTCGCAAACATTCATGCGCCAGACCCCGGGCTTTCATGACTGAACGGGATGAATCTTCCATGGCGGCCTGCTCGGCGTTCAGGTCGTCGGTCAGCGAAATCACTGGAAAAAGTAGAACCAAGGCACAGGCCAAAGCCATAATTCCAAAGGGTGTGGTGTGATTATGGACCGTGGGCGTCCCTCGGTATTTCTCGGGGCGCCAGTAGAAGAAGGCTCCGATGGCAACTAGTAACCAGATTGTGTTAAGCAGGACTTCCATGGGCCGAATAAACTCTATAATGTCAACTGACCAGCAACACGCCCTATTGCGCCGACTATTGCCAGCCGGAGCAGCAGGTATCTTACCACCTTTTTCGATGCGGATGTTTCCCAACCCGTTGGCTGCGAAGGGGTTGGGGGTGTACGCGCAAAATCAAACAAACCTGCTTGGAGAAGCGGTTCAAGCGTGGTACGCTAGCCTTTCTCAGGGCGTGGCCTCGACAAACAAATTGAAGGCAAACTCGACCATCAGAGGAGGGCTCTATGAAACGCCGGGACTTTCTGAAGACGACAGCCTTGGGTGTGGGCGCCGCTTGGGTGGGAACGACTCCGCTCGCGAGTTTGGCGGCGGAACAAACCACGCGCTTTAGCGCCTCGGATATTGTGGTGCTCGGAAAAACGGGAATACATACCAGCCGCCTGGCGTGTGGAACGGGCACTGTCGGGTATCAACACCATTCCCACCAGACGGCTTTGGGAATTCAAGGACTCGGTGACCTCCTGTGGCGGGGATACGACAACGGGCTGCGGTTCTTTGACACGGCAGATGCTTATGGCTCGCATCCCCACGTGGCGGAAGCTCTGAAGCATGTCCCGCGCGAGAAAGTCACCATCATGACCAAGTCCTGGGCCCGCGAGCCCGACCAGATGCGCGCCGACATCGACCGCTTCCGCAAAGAACTGAACACCGATTACATTGACCTGTTGCTGATGCACTGCCTGACGGAAGAGAATTGGACAGAAAAATTCCGCCCCACCATGGACGTCCTCTCCGAGATGAAAGAGAAGGGAATTATCCGTGCCCACGGCTGCTCCTGTCATAAGATTGAGGCATTGCGCCTGGCCGCCCAGTCGCCTTGGGTGGAAGTCATCCTCTCGCGCATCAATCCCATCGGCTCTCATATGGATGCCGACCCCGACACCGTCAAGGCCACATTGGCACAGGGACGCGCCAACGGGAAGGGAATCATCGGCATGAAGATTTTGGGCCAAGGCGACATGCGCACCCGCCAGGATGAAGCGCTGAAGTATGCTCTCTCGCTGGGAATTTTGGACGCGTTCACCATCGGCGCGGAAAGCCCCGCCGAACAGGACGACTTGCGTCGCAGGATTGAGGCCGTGAATGCGTGAGTAGGGGTGAGCGACGCTCGCTCCCAGGAGCGGGCCAAACGCCGTTCGGCCTTACGGCATCGGCGTGCGGCCGACGGCGACGTCCAGGAGCGCGGCGGCGGTTTGGTAATCGAACCGCGAAACGATTTCCTGAACCTGGGCATCGGTCAGCAGGGTTTGTGCGTCGGTCAACTCGATGATGTTTCCGTATCCTGCCGAGTAACGGCCTTCTGCCAGCGCCAGATTTTCTTTCGCTTCCGCCACAGCCTGTTGGTTCAACTGGATTTTGTCCTTCGCCACCTTTAAGTCGGAATAATCCGTGAAAACTTCCTGCCGGACCTTTTCGAGCAGCGAAGTCAGGTCGGCGTGCGCCACGGTCTCTTCCGCCTGCGCCGCCGCCAGGCGTGCACGCTTGGTGCCGCCATCCAGAAAATTCTGAGCGAGCAGGCCTGCCAGGTCCCAGTTGTAGATCAGGGGGAATTTCAGATTTTGGTAGTTGATGAGGGCGCCTAATCGAATGTTAGGGCGAAAGTAGCTGCGCGCGACGATGATATCGGCCTGCGCGGCGAAAATCTGGTCGCGCATGGATTCCAGATCGGGCCGCTGTCTTTCGGCCAGAAGCATGAGGTCATCGAGCTTGTCGGCTTCCGCGGCCTCCGCCCCGCTGTTAAGAGGTTCGGGTGCCTGGTCCAGGGGAATGCCCATCGCCGTCGCCAGGGCCGCCCGCGCTACCTCCAAATTTTCCTGCGCTTGGCGGTATTGCACCTGGGAATTGGCCAGCGCAACCTCCTGATTGGTCACGTCAATCTTCGGCCGGGTCCCCACCTCGTGGAAGGAACGGACCTGCTCCAAATGCTTGGTTTGATTGTCGACGGCATCTTTGCGAGCTTGCAGGAGTTCCTCCGTTGCCAGGACACTGTAAAAAGCCTCGCGGACATTCAGATAAACCAAGTCGTGGACGCGCTTCAGGTTTTGGTTGGCGGCTTGCAATTCCGCCCGGCTGCGCTCCACCGTGCCGCGCGTCTGGCCGAAATCGAAAATGAGCTGGGAGAAATTCAGTCCGCCGTAGTAGTAAGGCGCTGGCGACATGGTCTCGCCGTTGTACCCGGAATTGAACTGGTTGAGTGAAGTGCCAGGGGTGGCGGTGTAATTGTACGTGGCACGGGTGTAGTCAGCACCGGCATTCAATTGGGGCCCATAGCCCGCGTGGGCAATCCGCACTTGTGCCTGGGCGGAGGCAATCAGCCCGCGCGCCGCGGCAAGGTCAGGATGGTTCTGCTCGGCAATTTGCAGACACTCTGCCAGGGACAATTGCCGCGGCGGACCGCCAGCCCACACGAAAGGCCCGAGCAAGGCACCCAGAATAACGGCCAGTATGGGTTTCATTAGACCTCCTGAAGGCCGAGCAGCAAGAGAAAATCAAAAGGCAAAGGGCAAAAGTGGAAGCCATGAGGCCCCGGCAGGGGCCAACCGTGAATAGCCGCAGGTTTTAACCTGCGGAGAACAAAGCCCATCCGTCCTCCCAACCCCAACGGGGTTGACCCTACAAATGTTCGGCCCCTCCAGGGCCTGAACTATCTTTCGACTTCTATTTCCGTAGGTTTCACCTACGGCTACTCATGGTTTTCCCCTTCGGGGAACCTGGCAACGGTCAACAGTCTTCGAGTCGTGCTGCTCAAACCAGTGGCTTACCCCTGTGACAGTCAGCGTCCAACCCCCGCTACCGGCTGGATGTGGCTCCCCTCCGGTACGTTATCGCCCAGGTTGACAGCGATCTGGTCGCCTTTTTTCAAGCCGGACACAATTCTGATGACAGCGCCCTCATCCACCCCGATCACCACGGGCTGGTAGGCAAAGGTGTTGTCAGGCCTGACCACGGCCACAAAGGGCTTGTCGCCCCGCAGGATGAGAGACTCGGAAGGGATTTCCAGCCCCCCCGAGCTGGCTTGGTGGATTCGCAGATTGACCTGCACAAAGCTGCCGGGCAGAATCACGTCCGAAGTGTTCGTAAAATCGATCTCGGTCAGCATGGTGCGAGTGCGGTTATCTAGTTGGCCGCTGATCCGCGTCACCGAGGCGCGCAAGTGCAACTCCGGCCGCTCCGGAGGAACGATCTCCACGGGGTCATTGACGCGAATAAAATGCGCATCGCGCTGGTCCGGATAAACGTAGACGCGTAGCAAATCGGTTTGCGCCACGGTGACGAGGGGCAAGGTGGCCGTCTGGGAGGAGGCGGCGTTCTGCACCAGCGCCCCCGGGTCGGCATAGCGAGCAACCACCATGCCCGCGAACGGCGCGCGGATGGATTCGTAATTTACCTGTGCGGCGAGGGAGCGCACGTTGGCTTCCGCCACGTCGGCATCGGCGGCCGCCGTATCGGCATCCTGTTTCGAAATCATATCGCGCCCCGCCAGGGTTTTGGCGCGGTCGGCATTAAGGCGCTTGTTCTTGGCATCGGCCACCGCGGCCTGATATTGATGATCGAGTTCCGGTGATTCGATGGTGGCCAGCAACTGGTCCGCCTTGACGAGATCACCTTTATCGACGTTGATCTCCCGCAGGTATCCGCTTACCTTGGCGTAGAGGGTGGCGCTGACGAAGGGCCGGGCTTCACCCAGCAGGGAGAGCATCCGGTCACGAGGCGATTCCTCGACGCTGACCACAGTCACGCGCGGACCGGCGTCCACGGCCTGGGCGCGTGTATGCTGTTCCTCCGCCAGGCTCACCTTTTTGCTGCTCCAGAGGCGATAGGCCAAGCCGAGGCATGCAAGGAAAAGCAGGCCTCCGAATAAATAAAGGACGATCGCCGCCAGCCAACTCTTGGATTGTGACTCACTCATGCTTTGTTCCAGGGCACCTTATTCCACCGGCGCTTCTCCGCGTTCCTCCGCCAGGAAGCGTTCTTCCAACAAATGCTTGGTAACGGCTCCTTTGCGGAGCAGGGAATAGATCACGGGGACGACGAGCAAGGTTACCACGGTTGCCACCACCAGGCCCCCGATCACGGCGCGGCCCAGAGGAGCATTTTGCTCTCCTGCCTCACCCAAGGCCAGAGCCATTGGAATCATGCCGATAATCATGGCGAGCGCGGTCATCAGAACCGGGCGGAGCCGAGTTTTGCCGGCTTCCAGCGCCGCCTCCAGGGCGGATATGCCGCGTTCGACGCGAATGTCGTTGGCAAAGCTGACCAGCAAAATGGAATTCGAGACCGCGATGCCCACCGCCATAATGGAACCCATCAATGATTCCACGTTGATGGTAGTACCGGTCAGGGCCAACATCCAAAGAATTCCCACCAGCGCGCCGGGGACGGCAAACATGATGATGAATGGATCCATCCAGGATTGAAAGAGGATCACCATGAGGAAATACACCAGGACAATGGCCACCAGAAGGCCCAGGAGCAGGCTACGGAAGGAATCCTCCATTACCTGGTTCTGACCGCGAACAATAATCTGAATGCTGGGGGGAAGATGGCCCAGCGCCGCAATCTTGGCGCGAATATCGCGGGTCACCGACCCCAGGTCGCGGCCTTCCACGCTCGCTTCCACATCCAGCACGCGCTGCACAGTATAGTGGTTGATGGAGGCGGGTGTGACCTCGCGATATACACTGGAGATGCTGCCCAGGGTATCGGAGCCGAGGTTGGGAAGGTCCGTGGGAGCGGGCAGCCCCCCGGGTTGGAGAAGATTGACAGCCCCCGGGGCTGTGAGGGGTGTCGAGGTCAAGCTCTGGATCGAAGCCATCTCGGGCAAGGGAACTTTTACGACCACGAAGTAGTTCACATTGTTGACAGGATTCAAGAAATAGGAAGGCGAAATCAAGGAACTCGAGGAGAGCGAGATCAACAGAGTGTTGGCAACTTGCTGTTGGCTCAGGCCAATCTGCGCCGCTCGTACGCGGTCCACATCAACGTGGAGAGTTGGATAGTTCAAAACTTGCGAAATATGGGGGTCGGCAACCCCGGGGATCCTCTCGAAGTCAGAACGCAAACGCGTGGCCAGCGGGTAAGTCTTGCTGAAGTCCAAACCCTGCACCTGCACATCGATGGGCGCGGCCAGACCGAAATTGAGAACCTGCGTGGTGATGTCGGCCGGCTGGAACCAGATACTGGAGCCGGGGAAATCGTTGCGCAAGGCGCGGCGGATCTCATGCATATAGCCGCGAGTGGGATGATGTTCGCGCTTGAGGGCAATGGAAATTTCCGCGTCCATGGGGCCAACGTTCTCACTGGGGACGTATGCCAGGTTGTAAGAAAGGGGAACACCGATAAAGTCATTCAGCGTATCGAGCTCTTCGGCGGGAACAATTTTTCGGATGCAGTCTTCCACTTGCAGGACAAGCTTTTCCGTTTCCTCGATTCGGGTGCCGACCGGTCCCCGGAAGTGAATCTTCATCAAACCTGCGTCCACGGTGGGGAAGAAATCCTCGCCCACCAACAGGAGCAAAGACAGCGAAGCCAGGCTAATTAAGGCCGCCAGGGTCAAGGTGAAACCACGATGGTGGAGGCCGGTCTCGAGCACGCGGCCGTAAGCTTCCCGGAAGCGGTCGAAAACCCGGTCCCGGGCGCGATTAAAGGCCGCGGAAAGACGGGCGATAGGGGAAGGTTTTTCCGCGCCGTCCCCACCCCTGGCGTGCTCCGTATGCCTGAACATGAGCTTGCGGTACAAGGTGGTGACCAGGGTCCGGGAAAGTAAATATGACGCCAGCATGGAGAGCACCACGGAAAGCGCCAGAGGAGTGAAGAGAAAGCGGGCGGGTCCGTAAAGCAGCACCACGGGAAAAAAAACGATGCAGATGGCCAGGGTGGCGACGATGGCGGGCACGGACACCTCGCGTGCGCCGTCTAAAATTGCCACTGTCAGAGGTTTTCCCAGGGCATGGTTGCGGTGGATGTTCTCCACGGCTACCGTGGCATCGTCAACAAGCATCCCGATGGCCAAGGCCAGGCCTCCCAGGGTCATGATATTAAAGGTATTCCCCGTCAGCTTCAGCCCGATGATTCCCACAAGAATCGACAAGGGAATGGAGGTGCAGACAATGACCATGCTACGCCAGTTTCCCAGGAAAACAAAAATCATCAGCGATACGAGGATGGAAGCCAGCACGGCTTCGCGGACTACGGCGGTAATGGCCCCGCGCACAAACACCGACTGGTCGAAATCCATCTTGACGTTGAGATCCTTGGGGGCCGTGGCCCTGACCAGTGGAAGCATGCCGCGAACGGAATCGACCACGGTGAGCGTGGAAGCGTCGGCGTGTTTTAAGATGGCAATGTAAGCCGCCCGCTTGCCGTTGACGTGCACCATGCTTTCCTGGTCGGCGAATCCGTCGGCCACTCGCGCCACTTCGCCCAACAGGACAGGCGCGCCCCCCACCACCTTGACGGGAATCTGATCAAATTCGCTGACCGCCGAGGGGCTGGAATTGAGCATGACGTTGTACTCAGTTTTCCCGATGCGGGCCGTCCCCGCCGGCACGATGACGTTGGAAGACTGCAAAACGCTGACGATATCGCTGGCGGAAAGACCCTTGGCGGCGAGAACCTTGGGCAGAACGTCCACCGTGATCTCGCGGTACTTTCCTCCATAAGGTCCGGGAATAGCGATACCCGGGATCGTGAACAATTGCACGCGGAGAAAGTTTACTGCGTAGTCCACAATATTTTGCTCCGGCATCGTATCGCTCGAAAGCGTGAGTTGTGTGACTGGCACGTTCGAAGCGTTGAATTGAATGATGACCGGGGGTTGGATTCCGGGCGG
The DNA here is from genome assembly GCA_049522495.1 of Terriglobia bacterium. GTDB lineage: Bacteria > Acidobacteriota > Terriglobia > UBA7540 > UBA7540 > Bog-366. The sequence goes on along the minus strand of JBEKNU010000009.1, from coordinate 48,122 downwards.
CAGGATCCGCAGGATGGGTCCTGAGGAGGCTGAAATTTGCGCGATCGCGCCGCCGATATCGGTTCCCGGCTGGAAATAGAGCTTCATCAGGCCGACACCCGGAATCGATTCTGATTCGATGCGCTCAACTCCGTTGACCGTCGTCGAGTAGGAGCGCTCGGCAATCAGAATGACACGCCGTTCCACCTCGAGCGCGGAGAGGCCCGAGTAACTCCACACCGTCATGACCACCGGGATGTCAATGGTGGGGAAGATGTCGGCAATCATTCTGGTCATGGAGAGGATCCCCATGAACACAATGAACAAGGCCATCACTGCAATGGTGTAAGGGCGCCGAAGAGCCAGACGAACAATCCACATAAATCAGACCGGGAAAACCACAACTCGCCATTATATGCGGCGGCAATGCAGAGGATCGCTTTCTATGCGAGTGGGAGATTTATACATGATTTCTCGGGCATGTCAAACGGAACGTCTTGTAGTATTCTCAAGATTATGATGGACCCGAGCGGAGCAGGAGATCGAGCCCAACCCAAGCCCCCCGCCTCGCAGCATCAGGCTTTGCTGGAGGTCACCGAATCGATCGCCACGCATCGTGATCTGCCGGCGCTTTTTCATGATCTCAAAGAACGCCTGCCGCGCCTCGTGAACTTCGACACACTCTGGCTGGTCTTGCATGAACCCACCCGCAACGTAATGCGCGTCCACATCCTGGAAACTCCTTCCCGCGCCTATGTGGATTTTGTCGAGCGCAGCATTCAGGATGCCCCGGCAGGCTGGGTCTGGGATCGGCAGGAAACCCTGGTTGTTCCCGATCTCGAGCAGGAGAAACGCTTCGAAAAAGCGTTGGACTCGATGCGCGAAATCAGCGTTAGGTCTTTTTGCATCTTGCCCTTGACTACGGCGCATCGCCGCTTGGGGGCGGTCGGATTCGGCAGCCAGCGGGTGGGGGCTTACGGTGAGGCAGGCGTGGAATTCCTGCAACTTGTGGCTCGGCAAATTGCCGTCGCCGTGGACAACGCGCTCAATTACCAAGCTGCCCAAGCATTGCAACAGCAGCTCGAGCATGAGCGGGATCGGATTAAGTTGCTTCTGGATTTGAACAACAGCGTGGTCTCCACCCTCGACCTTCGGCAGCTTTTTCGCGCGATCTCGGCAAGCGTTCGGCGAGTCATGGAGTGCGACTACGCCAGCGTGCTTTTGCCCGAACCGGATGGGAAGCACTTAAGAGTGTACGCGCGTAACTTCTCCGCGGGGGGGGAATCCTGGCTGGAAGAAATCGTGGTTCCGGCTACAGGAAGACCTGCCAGCAAGGTCTTGGAGTCGGGCAAACCCCTCATCTTTGATAGCCAAGCGCTCAGTCAGTATGGTCCCGAACTTAACCTCTGGTCGATTGGAATCAAATCTCTATGCGTCCTTCCGATGATCAGCCGTGACCGCGTTATCGGCACACTGAATCTGGGACAACTGCGCGATGGGGCTTTTTCCCAGGGGGACGTGGGTTTCCTTTCCCAGGTGGCGAATCAGATTGCCATCGGCGTCGAAAATGCGCTCAATTATGAACAAGTCCAAGAGGCGCGCGAGAGGCTGGTGGAGGAAAGGAACTACCTCAATGAGGAGATTCGCACCGAGCATGATTTTGAAGCGATCATCGGTCAGAGTCCCGCTCTCAAGCGGATTTTGAAACAGGCGGAATTAGTGGCGCCCACCGGTTCGACCGTCCTCATCCTGGGAGAAACGGGTACGGGAAAGGAGGTTCTGGCGCGTGCCATCCACGACATCAGCCCACGGCGCGAGCGGACGTTTGTAAGTGTAAATTGCGCCGCCATTCCCATGGGCCTCTTGGAAAGCGAACTGTTTGGTCACGAGAAGGGCGCATTCACCGGGGCAATCGCACAAAAAATCGGCCGCTTTGAGTTAGCGCATCAAGGGACGCTTTTCCTTGACGAGGTAGGTGACATCCCTTTGGAATTGCAACCTAAGCTCCTGCGCGTACTGCAGGAACAGGAATTTGAGCGCTTAGGCAGCACCAAGACGCTCCACGTGGATACTCGCCTGATGGCAGCGACCAGTCGCGATTTGACGCAGATGGTCGAGAACCGGGATTTTCGTGGCGACCTTTATTACCGGTTGAACATCTTCCCGATTCTCGTTCCACCCTTGCGCGAACGGCCGGAGGATATTCCCCTGTTGGTCGCCCATTTCGCGGACAAGTACGCACGCAGGATGGACAAGCGTATCCGAGCGATACCAGCGGAAACGATGGATGCCCTGAAGCGCTACCCCTGGCCCGGCAACGTACGCGAGTTACAGAATTTCATCGAGCGCGCCACGATCCTCACCTCGGGATCAACCCTTCAGGTCCCGCTCTCGGAACTGAGGCAAGCTGGCCGGGAAGTCCACCGCAAGGGGCGCACTCTCGCCGAAACCGAACGAGAGCAGATCATGCGCGCACTGCGCGAGTCCCAGTGGGTGCTGGGCGGTCCCGGTGGTGCGGCTGAGAGGCTGGGACTTAAACGGACAACGCTCTTTTACAAAATGCGAAAGCTGGGAATTACTCGGCCCCCAAGCTGAGTGTCCTAGAAAACCATTGTGGATACCTAGCAATTCCCCACCCATCCCAAGATTTCCTCACTCGCCTCCATGCTGACGCAAGTGCGTCATTGCGTCAATATTTTGACGTCAATTTGATCGATTGGGACCCCACACACAGTTGATTACTGCCTGTCAATTCATATCTAACATATTCATTCTACACAACATATTTAGATTTTGTCCATAGTCAAGGATTTGGAATCAAAACTGCCCAGTAAGTGACGGTGCGGTGGCGAGTTTTGCCGCAGGATGTAATCAGCTCTCCTCCGAGGTCGTTGGACGAAGGGTAAACCAAGCACGGGAATCTCGATGCGTAAGCAGAACCGGAAAGTCTCTACTGTCTCCTGCATTCTGCCTACTGCCTACTTTTAAATTATGTGGATTGTCCGATTAGCCCTGCGCCGGCCATACACTTTCATCGTTATGGCTATAGTTATCATGATCTTAGGGGGCCTCTCCATCATTCGCACCCCCAAGGACATTTTCCCCAACATCAACATCCCCGTGGTGAGCGTCAACTGGAATTACGCTGGCCTTTCACCCGAGCAGATGGCGTATCGGATCACCGTTATAAACGAACGTTCCCTCACCCTGACGGTGAATGATATTGAGCACATGGAGTCCGAGTCGCTGAATGGCATCGGGGCCATCAAGATTTTCTTCCAGCCCGGAGCCAACATCAGCACGGCGCTCAGCCAAGTGACGGCAATGTCCCAAACCCAGCTTCGGCAAATGCCGCCCGGCACCACCCCTCCGCTCATCATTCAATATAGCGCTTCTACCGTGCCCATCCTGCAATTGGGACTTTCCGGGGAAGGGCTTTCTGAGCAGCGGTTGTTTGATCTGGGGGCAAATTTCATCCGCGTCCAACTGGCTGACGTGGAGGGCGCCGCTATACCTTGGCCCTACGGGGGGAAGCAACGCCAAGTGCAGGTGGACCTTGACATCACCGCCCTGCAAGCCAAGGGACTATCGCCCGCCGACGTCGTGAATGCCATTAGCGCGCAGAACCTGATTCTCCCTTCCGGGACCTCCAAAATCGGCCAATATGAGTATGACGTCGAGGCCAATGGCAGCCCGCTAACCACATCTGAGCTCAATGATTTACCCATAAAAACCTCGGGCAATACTGTAATTTATATTCACGATGTAGCGCATGTGCGCGATGGCTTCCCGCCCCAAACCAACATCGTGCGCGTCAATGGCCAGAGGGCGGCGCTGATGACGGCGATGAAAACGGGGAATTCCTCCACGTTGGATATCATCTCCCGAATCAAAGAAGAGCTGCCGGTCATTCAGAAGGGATTGCCGCCGCAATTGCAAATCCACTATTTAAATGACCAATCCATATTTGTGAGGGCGGCCATCATGGGAGTGGTGCGAGAAGCTCTCATTGCGGCCCTTCTCACCGCGGCAATGATTCTCCTGTTCCTGGGGAGCTGGCGGAGCACGATCATCATCGCCGTCTCCATCCCGCTTTCCATCCTGACCTCTTTGGTGGTGCTGAGTGCGCTCGGGGAAACCATCAACATCATGACGTTGGGGGGATTCGCCTTGGCGGTGGGGATTCTGGTGGACGATGCCACGGTGGAAGTGGAGAACATCAACCGCAATATCGCTATGAATAAAGAAATCCTGGTGGCAATTTTGGATGGCGCGTCGCAGATTGCCGTCCCCGCCTTTGTCTCGACACTCGCCATCTGCATCGTTTTCGTGCCCATGTTTTTCCTGACCGGGGTCGCCCGGCACCTCTTTATTCCCCTGGCAGAGGCGGTGAGCTTTGCGATGCTGGCGTCTTACCTCCTGTCCCGGACCTTGGTGCCGACCATGGCGCGGTACTTGCTCCGCGGCCACGAGCACGACGCACAGAATCTTGAAGCCAAAGCGCAGCGCCACCTTTTGGCGCGCCTGCAGATAAAATTTGAGCACTTCTTCGAAGGGTTGCGGGAGGGATATAAAAGTTGGCTGGGGGCCTGCTTGCACCATCGTGCCTGGCTGGCGCTGGGGGTCTTGAGTACAGCCGCGGCTTCGTTTTTGCTGGTTCCCTGGATTGGCCAGGATTTTTTCCCCAAGGTTGACAGCGGCCAGTTCACCCTGCACCTGCGGGCACCCACCGGAACCCGCATTGAGGAAACGGCGGACCTTTGCGATCGGGTAGAGGATTCCATTCGTCAAGAGCTCCCTCCCCAGGAAGTGGTCAGCATCATTGATAACATCGGATTGCCCTACAGCAGCGTGAATCTCACCTACAGCAACTCGGCTCCCATCGGCCCTGGGGACGCTGACATTATGGTAGCGCTGGCTCAAAACCATCACCCCACGGCAGCGTACGTCCGCAGGCTGCGGCTGCGATTGGCGCGGGAATTTCCTGGCGTGACGTTTTACCTCCTGCCCTCTGACATGGTCAGCCAGATTTTGAATTTCGGCCTCCCCGCGCCTATCAATGTCCAGGTGGTGGGCAATGACCTGGTGAGGAATCGGCGATTCGCCGATGGCCTGATGCGTGAAATCAAATACATTCCCGGCGCGGTTGACTTGCGCATTCAGGAACCTTTCAATCTGCCCCGGCTCCAGGTCGACATCGACCGGACGCGGACGGCGCAGGTGGGGTTTACCCCCCGCGATGTGGCCGGCGACCTGCTAGTTTCCCTGAGCGGCAGCTTCCAGACCTCTCCCACCTTCTGGATGGACCCGCGGACCGGCGTGAGTTACAGCATTACCACGCAAACGCCGCAATACCGTGTGGACTCGATTCAGGATTTGGAAAACATTCCCATTTCGAACTCCAGCGGCAACCCCCCGCAAATCCTTGGAAATCTTGCCTCCATCAGCCGCGGCGCTTCCATGGCCGCAGTTTCGCATTACAACGTGCAGCCCGTCATCAATATCTACGGTTCGGTGCAGGGGAGGGACTTGGGGGGTGTGGCTCGGGATCTCGACCGCGTTGTGGGGGCAAGCCAGAAGGATTTGCCGCGCGGCTCGCGCACCATCGTGCGCGGGCAGATTGATACCATGCGCACCTCTTTCTCGGGACTGGTGGGCGGGCTGGTCTTCTCGATTGTGCTGGTTTATCTCTTGATCGTGGTGAACTTCCAATCCTGGCTGGATCCCTTGATCATTATTTCGGCTTTGCCGACGGGGCTGGCGGGGATTCTATGGTTCCTGTTCGCGACTCACACCACCTTCAGCGTGCCGGCCATGATCGGCGCCATCATGTGCGTGGGTGTCGCTACTTCCAACAGCATTCTGGTGGTGAGTTTTGCCAAGGAACAATTGGAAGAGGGCGTCAATTCCACGGTGGCGGCGCTGGAGGCGGGGTTCACGCGTTTTCGCCCGGTCATCATGACGGCGCTGGCCATGATTATCGGCATGGTGCCCATGGCCCTGGGAATGGGTGAGGGTGGCGAGCAAAACGCGCCCCTGGGCCGGGCGGTGATCGGCGGCCTGCTGTTTGCCACCGTGGCAACGCTGTTCTTTGTTCCCACCGTGTTCAGCGCGGTGCATGGAGCAAGGAAGGATCGGGCCACTGAACCATCGGATCATTGAGTCATTGATTCATCGGGTCATTGAGCCATTTAAAGGCTGTCCGTGGTCCTTTGTCTGTTGTCAGTGGTTTCTGGCTCTCGATATCCGCGCATCTTGCAACGGATAACGGACAATTGAAAGCTCTTCAATGACTCAATGATCCGATGAATCAATGAATCAATAGCCAGATGGCCCGATTTTCGGAGGACGTAATGAGCATTAAGGAAAGCTACGATATCAAAACCGACGACGACCAGATGGAAGGTCCCGGCCTGCCGGGCCAACGTCCTCCGTCGTCCGGGGTGGGCAAAGTCATCTTCGGGCTGGCGCTTATCCTGATTATTGCTGCCGCCGTCGCTTATAGGGGTATTTCCACTCGGGTGCGCGCCGCCGCCGCCGTGAAAGCAGACACGCGCGATCTCGCCGTGCCCTCGGTTGCGCTGGCTCAACCCAAGCGCAGCGCGCCCCAGGAAGAAATTGTATTGCCAGGAAACATCCAAGCCTTCATCGATGCTCCGATTTACGCGCGTACGAGCGGTTACCTGAAACGCTGGTACGTTGACATCGGCGGCAGGGTAAAGAACGGCCAGCTTCTGGCGGAAATCGATACTCCCGAACTGGATCAACAGCTCCAGCAGGCGCGGGCAGATCTGGCCACGTCAAGGGCCAACTACGACCTGGCGCAGACCACCGCCGCGCGCTACGAGTCCCTGCTGAAGAGCGATTCCGTGGCCAAGCAGGATGTTGACAACGCCGTGGGTGATGCGCACGCCAAAAAAGCCATGGTGGATTCGGCTACCGACAACGTGAAGCGCCTGGAACAATTACAATCGTTTGAAAAGGTTTACGCGCCTTTCGACGGCGTACTAACGGCTCGCAACACCGATATCGGCCAACTCATTGGTTCGGGAAGCGGCAGCGGGGCAAAAGAATTGTTTCATGTGGCGTCCATTACCACCTTGCGCGTCTACGTGAATGTGCCGCAAATTTATTCCCCCGCGGCGGTTCCGGGCGTCCAGTCCTATTTAACGATGCCGCAGTTTCCTGGGCGCCGCTTTCCCGGCAAGCTGGTGCGGACCTCTGCGGCGATTGACCAGGCGTCCCGCACCCTGCTTTCGGAGGTGGATGTTGCCAACCCCGCGGGCGAAATCCCGCCCGGGGCTTACGCCGAGGTCCATTTGAAGCTCCCCTCTGCCGCTTCGACGGTCGTCATCCCGGTAACCAGCCTGATTTTTCGTTCGGAAGGCTTGCGTGTCGGCGTGGTCCGTAACGGCCGGGCTGCTCTGATCCCCATAACCATCGGCAGGGATTTCGGAACGGAAGTCGAAGTGGTATCCGGCCTCGATGGAAGCGAAAAGGTAATCACCAACCCGCCGGATTCGCTGGTGGAGGGTGAGGAGGTTCGCATTGCTGCCTCGGGCGCGGGTTCTTGGGGTGGAGAGTGACGCTTTGTTCGTGGTCCCGAAGGGACCAACCGGTTCCCCCTTCGCGGGATTGGCGCGAATCGCCCCGTTAGGTGGCATTTGTGCGTGGTCCCGAAGGGACCAACCGTGAACAGCCGCAGGTTTTAACCTGCGAATGAAACGCCCAGGAAACCTGGTTCGTGGTCCCGAAGGGACCAACCGTGAATAGCCGCAGGTTTTAACCTGCGGACAGAAGGCCGTTAAAACCATTCAACCCCAACGGGGTTGACCTGCGGGGAATGGGCACATGTGGTGCAGGCAGGGATTGAATTCGATGAACGATCCATTATGTGAGGCGGGCGCACGGTCGGCCCCTTCACGGCCGGAATCATCGGTGGCGTTCCGTATCCGTAGGTTTCACCTACGGCTACTCACGGTTTCCCCCTTCGGGGGAACGGCGCGGATCGTTCCTTTCGGCGGCATTTGTTCGCGTCGGCATCACTATTCGTGATCCCGAAGGGACCAACCGGTTCCCCCTTCGCGGGATTGGCGCGAATCGCCTCGCTAGGCGGCATTTGTTCGTGGTCCCGAAGGGACCAACCGTGAATAGCTGCAGGTTTTAACCTGCGGATGGAACGCCCACGCAATCCGGTTCGTGGTCCCGAAGGGACCAACCGTGAATAGCCGCAGGTTTTAACCTGCGGACAGAAGGCCGTTAAAACGATCCAACCCCAACGGGGTTGACCGATAGGGAATTCACGCATGTCGACGTATACCCAGATTTGTTATCACATCGTCTTTTCTACCAAAGAGCGCGTGCCAGCGCTCAAGGCAGACCGTCGCGAGGAGCTTTTTCGTTATATCTGGGGCATCTTGAAAAATCGCGATTGCCATTTATACCGGATCAATGGGACCGAAGACCATCTGCACATCCTCACGAGCCTTCATCCGACCGTGAATCTGGCGGGCCTCATCAAGGAAGTAAAAACGGGCTCGTCGCTGTGGATCAAGGAAAACTCGGTGTTCGGCAATTTCTCGAATTGGCAGGATGGGTATGGTGCGTTTACGCATTCCAAGGGGCAGATTGGCGCTTTAATCGAATACGTCAAAGGGCAGGTAGAACATCACCACCGCACCACCTTTGCGGAAGAGTACCGCAAACTGTTGGTGGAGGCAGGAATTGAATTCGATGAACGATATATTCTGTGAGGCGAGCGCACAGTCGGCCCCTTCAGGGCCGGAATCATCGGTGGCGTTCCGTATCCGTAGGTTTCACCTACGGCTACTCACGGTTTCCCCCTTCGGGGGAACGGCGCGGACCGTTCCTTTCGGCGGCATTTTTTCGCGTCGGCGTCATTATTCGTGGTCCCGAGGGACCGACCGTTTCCAACACCGCGGGATTGGCGCGAATCGCCCCGCTAAGCGGGATTTGCTGGCGGTCCCGATGGGACCAACCGTTTCTCCCTTCGCGGGATTTGCGCGAATCGTGCCGCTAGCCGGGATTTGTGCGTGGTCCCGAAGGGACCAACCGTGAGTAGCCGCAGGTTTCAACCTGCGGATGGAACGCCCACGCAAGCCGGTTCGCGGCCCCGAAGGGGCCAACTGTGCGTAGCCGCAGGTTTTAACCTGCGGATGGAACGCCCACGCAAGCCGGTTCGTGGTCCCAAAGGGACCAACCGTGAATAGCCGCAGGTTTCAACCTGCGGATGGAACGCCCACGCAATCCGGTTCGTGGTCCCGAAGGGACCAACCGTGAATAGCCGCAGGTTTTAACCTGCGGACAGAAGGCCGTTAAAACCATTCAACCCCAACGGGGTTGACCTGCGGGGAATGGGCACGTGTGGTGGAGGCGGGGATTGAATTCGATGAACGATACATTATACAAGGCGGGGGCACAGTCGGCCCCTTCAGGGCCGGAATCATCGGTGGCGTTCCGTATCCGTAGGTTTCACCTACGGCTACTCACGGTTTCCCCCTTCGGGGGAACGGGAGACATTTCCGGTGTTTGGTCAGCGGCCTGCCTACTGCTTTCTGCCTTCTGCCTACTGCTTTTTGCCGGCGCCTGCACGGTGGGGCCCAAGTACGCGAAGCCCACGGTTTCCACCCCACCTACCTATAAAGAGCTTGCGCCGAGCGTGGCCGGACCGCCAAGCGAATGGAAAGCGTCCCAGCCACAGGACCAGGTCCTGCGCGGGAAATGGTGGGAAATTTTCAACGATCCGCAGTTGAATTCACTCGAGGAACGGGTCGACGTCTCGAACCAAAACCTGAAGATCGCCGAGGCGCAGTTTCGCCAGGCACGCGACCTGATTCGCATCAATCGTTCGGGGTTGTATCCGACGGTCAGCGCCGGACCCTATATCACCGCGGAACAACTTTCCAAGAACGCTCCCAACCCCTCCAGCAAAGCCGGCCAAACGCAAGGGGACTTCGTGTTGCCCTTCGACCTTTCCTATGAGCTGGACGCCTGGGGGCGAATCCACCGCACTATCGAAGCCTCCACGGCCAGCGCCCAGGCCAGTGCAGCGGATCTGGAAACCGCTCGGCTGAGCATTCATGCGGAGTTGGCTGTCGACTACTTTGCGTTGCGTGGGCTGGACGCGCAGAAGGAGTTGCTTGACTCCACGGTGGTCGCCTACCAGAAAGCTTTCGACCTGACCACAAACCGTTTTAACGGCGGGCTGGCTGCCAAGGTGGAGGTGGCGCAAGCGGAGACGCAGCTTGAGACCACGCAGGCGCAGGACATCGATGTGGGCGTGCAGCGCGCCCAATTCGAACATGCCATTGCCGCGCTGGTGGGCCAGCCGGCATCGACATTCTCGATTCCCGTTTCGCCGCTTAATGCGCCCCCACCCAGGATTCCGGCGGGAGTGCCTTCCGATTTGTTGCAGCGCCGGCCGGACATCGCCGCGGCGGAACGCCGCATGGCCGCGGCCAACGCCGAAATCGGGGTGGCCAAGACCGCTTTTTACCCCACGCTTACGCTGAGCGCCGCAGCCGGCCTGGAAGGGTCGGCGATCACCGACTGGTTCGCATGGCCCAGCCACCTCTTTGCCGTAGGACCAGTGTTGGCTGAGACGCTGTACGACGCCGGGCGCCGTCACGCCTTCACGGACCAAGCCTGGGCTGCTTACGATGCGAATGTGGCGGCTTATCGACAAAATGTCCTCACCGCCTTCCAGGAGGTTGAGGATAACCTGGCGGGACTGCGCATTCTCGATAAGGAAAGCGCCAAGCAGAGTCAGGCCGTCCGCTCCGCCGAACTCTCGTTAACCCTTTCCACGAACCGTTACAAAGGCGGACTGGTGACCTATCTTGAGGTAACCACCGCGCAAAGCGCTGCCCTGAACAACGAGCGAACTGCCGTCGATCTCCTGACGCGGCGAATGAACTCAGCCGTACTTCTGATCAAGGCGCTGGGCGGCGGATGGGATGTCTCCAAGCTGCCCCAGCTTAGCGGGCAGGGGCAGATCAATCGTGCCGGCGGGAAAGGCGCGGGGGGAAGGTAGGGAGAAAGGAAAGTCAAAAGGCAAAACGCAAATGGCAAAAGGCAAAAGCCAAAGGGCAGAACCGGATCGTTATCCCCGTGGGTGGTAGGACGGGAGAGAGAAAGGAAAGTCAAAAGGCAAAGGGCAAATGGCAAAAGGCAAAGGTCAAAGGGCAGAACCGGATCGTTATCTCCCTGGCGGTAGGTAGGTAGGGCGAAAGGAAAATCAAAAGGCAAAACGCAAATGGCAAACGGCAAAAGTCAAAGGGCAGAACCGGATCGTCATCTCCCTGGCGGTAGGTAGGGAGGGCGAAAGGAAAATCAAAAGGCAAAACGCAAATGGCAAAGGGCAAAAGTCAAAGGGCAGAACCGGTTGGATTCTTGCTCACTCGGATATGCAATGGGCCTTCGATGCAACCCACTTTTGACCTTTGCCTTTTGACATTTGCGTTTTGACTTTTGACTTTCTTTATCTGCCTTACGTGCAGCAGATAAGAAACAGAAGTGAATTCATGTTGCGAATAACCCTCGACAAGAACTCCCGCGCCACCACCCTCCGGCTGGAGGGCAGACTCACCGGTCCGTGGGTGGACGAACTGGAACGGACTTGGCGTGCCCTCGCCTCGGACCCCACCGATGGCCGCGTCTCAGTGGACCTCACGGACGTCACCTTCGTGGGCGAGGATGGGAAGAAGCTCCTGGAAGCCATGTACGGTGAAGGCGCCAAGCTCAAAGCCTCCAGTTGCGTCACCCGCCGGCTGGTGGACGAGATTGGGCACACCTTCAACCGGACTCATGCCAAACAGAAAGTTCCCGTTCCCGAGTGAGACCACTCGAGTTTTAATCGAGTTGAATTCATCGGATCATGGCAGGCGCCTGTAGGGACCAACCGGAAGTACGTGGTCCCGAAGGGACCAACTGTGAGTAGAGCGCCCGCCAAAAACAGGTCAACCCCAAAGGGGTTGACCGTTAGGAAATTACCGCAAGCTGCTGGTGGAGGCAGGGATTGAATTCGATGAACGATATATCTTGTGAAGCGGGCGTATGGTCGGCCCCTTCAGGGCCGGAATCATCGATGCGTTCCGTTTCCGTAGGTTTCACCTACGGCTACTCACGGATTCCCGCTTCGCGGGACTTGTGATACGGGGAGAGGGGTTCAATCTTTTATCCTGAATCATGTTATCTATACGCACGGACATAAGTAAATGCGAATCATGCGAAATGTGCTTCCACGACCGTAACTGGCTAGAAGCGACTATGATTTTGAGTCATTCGCAATTATTTATGTCCGCACGTATAAATCCTGAATCCTCGCTCCCGAATCCTGCTAAACAAACGTAGCGCAGACCTCCGCCTTTGAGGTCTGCGGTTCGTACCAAGACTCACGCTGCCAAACCCGTGGGCAGCCATCGGTCTTTGAGATTTGCGTTTGTTGCAAAGGAAGAACCGCGGACCCCAAACACGGGGGGCCGCGCTACACTACCCCCTCCTAAATGCCAAATCCTTAATGCTAAATCCTGCTAAAATGGCGCGCACAATTGGGTTGAGGCACTCCATCATCGAATCCGCGTTGGGACCACGCGGGAGGAGCGGGAAACCATGCAACGACGAACATTCTTTGCTACGGCGGCGGCAGCGGGCGCGAGCTTGGCGGTGAATCCCCTGGGGGCGGCGAAGGATTGGAGCCTTCCCAAGATCGTCAAGTATCCCGACCCGGCGATTGAAATCCTCCATCCGAGTTTTGCCCAATACCGGCAGGGCAATGCTGCCATCGAGCGGCTCTACACCGGCACGCGCTGGGCGGAGGGCCCGGTGTGGTTTGGCGACGGGCGTTACCTGCTGTTCAGCGACATCCCCAACAACCGCATGTTGCGCTGGGCGGAGGAAACGGGCGAAGTGAGCGTTTTCCGTTCTCCCTCCAACTACGCGAACGGCAACACGCGCGACAAGCAAGGCCGCTTGATCACTTGCGAGCACGACTCGCGCCGCGTCACGCGCACCGAGCTCGACGGCACGATTACGGTGCTCATCGATCATTACCAGGGCAAGCCGTTCAACGCCCCCAACGATGTGGTGGTGCACTCCAACGGCAGCATCTGGTTCAGCGACCCCGGCTATGGGATCCTGAGCAATTACGAGGGCCACAAGGCGCCGCTCGAACTTCCCACCAACGTCTATCGACTCAATCCCCAAACCGGCAGCGCCACGGTGGTCGTGGGCGACATGCGCCGGCCCAACGGCCTGTGCTTTTCCCCTGACGAGAAACTGCTTTACATCTGCGACACGGGCATGACCGACGGCCCCCAGTATCCGCATAACATCCGGGTTTACGATGTGGTGGAGGGCGAGCGCCTGGCCAATGGCCGCGTCTTTGTGGAAGTTGGCCCCGGCCTCGCCGCCGCCGACGGCATTCGCTGCGACGTGGACGGCAACGTCTGGGCGGGAACCGGCTGGGGAGGGGAAGACTCGAGCGGCGTTCAGGTGTTCGCCCCCGACGGTACGCTGATCGGCAAGATCCATTTGCCGGAAATCTGCGCCAACATCTGTTTTGGCGGCGCCAAGCGCGACCGCCTGTTTATGGCCGCGAGTACGTCGCTTTATTCGGTCTACGTCGGCACACAAGGCGCTCTGCGGCCATAACCGGTTGCCGGTAAAGACCTCACGCTCATCCGGAGTTCCCGGCCTTCACCGAATCGGTGTTTTTCTACCCGAACATGTCTCCGACAGGAAATTATCGCAGCACGATCAGACTGGGCTTGATTACCAAGCTCACGAGGTTCTTGAGTTGGCAGACCTCTTTCAACGATTATGACCTCAGCGATCCGCCGCCGGGGAAAAAGTCGAATGACTTGCTGCTTACGACGGGCCTGCGGCTGACTTTCGGCGGCGCCGCGAAGTAAGCCCAGGGAAATACTCGCAAGGGCGATCAAGCAACTTTTGGCCATAACCACAAGGGGGAGAACATGCTGAAGGAATTCAAAGAATTTGCTTTGCGCGGCAACGTGCTTGACATGGCCGTTGGCATCATCATTGGAGCTTCCTTCGGGAGAATCGTCAGCTCAGTGGTGAATGACATCATCATGCCGCCGATCGGGCTGGTTCTGGGGCACGTGGATTTTTCGAACCTGTTCATTAACCTGTCGGGAACGCACTACGACTCGGTGGCGGATGCCAAAAAGGCCGGTGCGGCCGTAATCGGTTACGGCGCTTTCCTCAACACGATCATCGATTTTCTGATCGTGGCTTTCGTGGTCTTCCTGCTGGTGAAGCAGGTGAACCGGATGATGAAGCCGCAGCCGGCTCCCGCGGCGCCACCTACCAAGGAATGTCCTTATTGCGTTTCCGGCGGCATCGCGCTTAAAGCCACCCGCTGCCCCCACTGCACGGCGGAGCTGCAAGCAGCATAGGGTGAAAACAAGCGCGCGCGCTGGTTCCAGCGGAACCGTCCACGGGTGGTTTGCTTGGGGCGTCCCGGCTCCGCAAAACAGTTGCAGTCCATGGCCCTTCAGTAGTAAAAGAAGCATCATCATGGCCTCACTGTCGGGCTGGGAACTCGGGCGCCCGTTGCGCTGGCGTGAACTCTACCGTGAAGCGGAGCTCTACAAAGCGGCCGTACGTGTTTACACCAAGCCGCTGTTTCAGTGGCGCAAGGCGCTTTCCATATCCACCGATGGCCGCACGCTGTACGACCTTGCGGGGCGCGGTTTGCGCGGTCTGGACACGATCCACCGCTCGCTTGTCCACGAGAAGTTCGAGTTCCGCCCCGCCGTGGCCTTGAAGTACAACTTCAATGGCAAGCACCGCACCCTCTACATTTCGCCTTGGGAGGAACGCATTGTTGATTTCCTCCTTTACCGTACGTTGACCCGCAAACTGCACGCGTGGTTTTCTCCGAATTCCTACGCGTACCGCGACCGCACTTTTAGCCTGGATCGCTGCCAGGCCCGAATCGCCGGCCTTCTGCGTTCACGGGAAGAACCGATCTACCTGGTCAAGCGCGACATCACGGATTACTTTGGCTCCGTCAATCACGAAATCCTGTTCGCCAGGCTGGCTTGCCTGGTGGAAGAGAATGATTACCTTTTCCGGCTTTTGCAGCAGCGCGTTCGCTTCCTTTTCCACGATGAGAGTGGCGCGCACCTGGCAGGCGTGGGAATTCCCTTTGGCGCGGCGATCGCGTGCCTTTTCGCCAACATCTATTTGACGGGTCTTGACCGCGAAATCGAGCGCATCCGGGGTGTCCAATACTTTCGCTATGCCGATGACCTATTGGTTCTGTCTCCGGTGCGCGAATCAGCCCGTCGGGCGCAAGCGTGCCTGGACCAGGGCGTGGAGGAACTACGCTTGCGATTCAAGAGCAGCCTCCAGGCAGACATGGTGCTCCGCGCCTCCCCGGCAACAGATGCGGTCTTTGTAAGAGCGGCAGAGTTCCGCCATCTCGGCTTGCTCTTTCGGGCAGGCGGAGGCGTGGCCCTCTCACGCGATAAATGCCGCAAGATTCAGAACCTTTTTCGTTTTGCTTTCCGACGTGCGCACCGTCGCTGGACGAAGCTCGCGGACCCAACCGCCAGGGCCCAGGCGCTGGTGGACGTCGCCATCGAAAGCATTCAGCAGGGCGTGCGCAACGTGGCCATCCTCGACTATTACTTGAAGCACGTGGACGATGAGGCACAATTGCAGCGGTTGGACCGCTGGCTGGCCGAAGAGGTTCTGAGCCGCGTGTTCGGTGGGCATCGCAAAGGGCATTTCCGGCGCATCGGATTTGACCGGCTGCGGACTATGGGATTGCCGTCGTTGGTCCACCGCCGGCGGCTGATTCATCGCGGTTGCATCGAAAGTGCGTTTTTTATTTGGCAGAGGCAAAAAATCACCCGAGCCTTCCGGGGGACGGTTGCCAGGCCGCATCGCGCCGCACGCGCCGATGTGGCTTTCTCTCCGCTCCCAGAAGCAGCAGCCAGCAAGCGCCGGTGAGAGAGGGCGGCTGCCTGTAGATGGGCGTTATGGAAGAATCCGACGCTAAAGCGTCGGTTTCGTTTTCTCCAACCGTCCCCCGGAGGGCTCGGCACAAGACGTTAAATTGTAGCGGCGGTCTGCGGCCGCCGTCACCGATCGGAGATCGGCCCTACAATCTACGGTGGTCGGAGACCGCCGCTACAGCCCGTTAAGTGCCTGCGCCGAAGGAGATTGACCATGGCATTCCTGGATTGGTTAACCGGTAAGATTGAATGCCCGCGCTGCGGCACAGGAGGCGCCAAAGAGATCAACGGGGAGATTCACTGCCCCAATCCTACCTGCGCGTATTTCAGCAAGACTATGGGGAAGCCCGATGCGGCCTCGGATCGAGATTCCGTTACCTTCAGTCAGCGGTCGGAGGCGCCGGCGGACTTCTCCGTCGGCCCACCGGCCGATGTGCCTGCCGGCTCCTTTGCCATTCAGTATCGGAATTTTCGCGGGCAGGGAAAGACCTTTGTGGCCGAAGTCGCCTCGGCCCGCCGCACCAAGAACCATATCAATGTGAAGGTAGCGCCCCAGGGAGTGCGCATTGCCCTTTCCCGTGACCGCATCCTCAACTTAAATGACGTTGACGCGGCCGTCCCGCAGCGCCTCGCGCCGGGGCAGCAGGAGCCCACCTGGCGCGAGCGCCAAGTTCTGACCTACCACAAGAATCGCGGCAGCACTTCGCCACTCTACCAGAGCATCCGGGCTAAGTATCCTAATTGGTAGTTGGCCGCCGCCGTGAGGGGAGGGAAGAGTGCGCGTTCCCCATGGCGCTTGCGAGCTGCTTAGCGCTTTTTGGACCGCCCCATCAGGTAGGCCTTCCAGGGCCTCCAATAGTACAGGGGCCACCCTTTGGTGACGCCTTGGTGGTCGTGATGTGGAACGCCGGCATGGACCAAGTCGATTCTGCCGCCGCCCGGCGCTTTGGAAAAGTTCACAATCAAAATTGAATCAAGGTCGGAGTCCTTCCAGTGGGAGGCGCGCCAGGCTTGCACGATCATGCGCCCGGGAACCACTACGAGGTTTTTCCCCAAAATCATCCCGTCGAAAGCTGTCCACTTTGTCCCCGCTTTGGCGCTGACGGCTGCCTTCGCTCCTGTGGCGGCGGAATGCTTTTTCGAGTCGGTGAAGATTGCAAAAAGTTCTCGCGGGGAAGCCTTAAACGTCACAGTTTGCACAATGGGTTTGGTCATGCCGGTCCTCCTGCTGGGAATGTCGCCCTGACGTGCTGATATGGACAGGGCAAGTGCCCGTCGCGGAGTGTTCATCCGCGCGACGCCAGGGGCCCCAAGATTCAAATAAAACTCTTCGTCGTTGCTACCGCTCAGCAAACCATGTGTAATTGCCGCCGAAAGTGCCCTCCATCCTGTCATCCCGGACAAGGCGCCCTACGTAATGCTGGTTGGCCTCCGGGCGATCGAATTCAATGCTCCGTCTGCCGGGGTCGAACCGGATGTTGGTCAGGTTTTCCCAGTGGTTGGTTCCTTCAATGTAAGCGCGGCCGCTGTATACACCGCCGTCGCCTGAAAGCTCCAATTTGCCGTGGTAGTTATTGGCATTAATCTTCCACTGGCCGGAGATCAAGGACCTTTCACGGTGCTCGCCTTCCTCCCGGCCACCGCCACCCGTACGTTCCGCCCACCAAGTATAGCTGCCGCCGAAAGTACCCTCCATCCTGTCATCACGGACCAGGCGTCCTTCGTAATGTTGGTTAGCCTCCGGGCGATCGAATTCAATCCTCCGGCCGCGGGGTTCAAACCGGATGTTGGCCAGGTTTTCCCAGTGGTTGGTTCCTTCAATGAAAACACGGCCGCTGTATGCGCCGTCGTCGCCTGAAAGCTCTAATTTGCCGAGGTAATTGTTGGCATTAATTTTCCACTGGCCGGCGATATGCTCTGCCGCCTGAGCCGAGGGGGCAGCGGCGTAAAGGAAACAGAAAGCGCACGAAACCAAAAAAGGTATCAAAGCAAATATCCTTTGCCTCGCTTGAGTCATCTGAACCACCTCGCATTCTTGTGGGATGTGAAAGCCGAGGCCAATTATTCCACTGGCCAAGGTCCAACGCAAGTCTTGATGTCCCAACGGGCGACCTGTCCGCATGGCAGGGATGGGAATGGGCGCGAAGGGTGCGGTGGGCTTGACTCGCACACTGGTAGGCCGTCTAATGAATCTTGGTGCTGAAGAAACTATGCGGGCGGATCGGTTCTACCAACTTCTGAACCTCAACCGGGTGGTGCGCAGTCATCGCGTCAAATTCGCCGGGCTGTTGGGGTTGTATTGGCTCAGGCAACGGCACCTGTGGCTGCGCTTCGATCCTGTGATGTCGTGCAATCTGCGCTGCCAAATGTGCTACTTCAGCGACCCGAGTTTTACGACGGGAAATTCCGGGCGCTTTGACCCCGCCGAAATCGAACGCATTGCCGAAGTGTTTTTTCCCTGGGCCGTGCAATTGTACGTCGGCTGCGGGACGGAGCCCACCACTTACAAAGGATTCGTGGATATCGTCGCGCTGGGCAAGAAATACCATGTGCCGATGGTCGGTATGGTCACCAACGGCCAGTTGCTGACGCCGGAGCATCTCGAGAAGCTGGTGGACCTGGGGCTTGACGAGCTGACGCTCTCCACGCACGGCGTCAAGCGGCAGACCTACGAGCGCATGATGCGACGGGCTTCCTTCCATAAATTCCTGGAAGTTCTCGACCAATTGGAATCCATCAAGAAGCGCCGCCTCGCCACGCGCCCGCAGTTGCGGCTGAACTACACCGTCAACGCTCAGAACCTGGAGGAACTGGCCGGTTTTTTCGATGTTTACGGAAAGTACACGCTCCGCACTTTGCAAGTCCGCCCCATCGTCGATCTGGGGAATACCGAGTGTACGGAAAAGGATATGTCCCCACACGTCGCGAGGTACAACCAGATTCTTGGGTCCATTGAGCGGACGTGCCGGAAGAAGGGAATCCGCCTGCTCGCTAAC
This sequence comes from Terriglobia bacterium, assembly GCA_049522495.1. Taxonomy (GTDB): domain Bacteria; phylum Acidobacteriota; class Terriglobia; order UBA7540; family UBA7540; genus Bog-366. Next base: position 29,140 of record JBEKNU010000009.1, on the reverse strand, counting down.
TATGAGGACGTAACCTATCAAAAAAAGACCACGCGCGCGGCCCTGGCTCCTGAGGTTGTGGTTTACCTCAGCCCCCACGACCTCTCCAAGCCGGGACTCGACTGGCGGCACGAATCCTACCTCGACTACTCCCGCCGCACCCGGTGGTCCAGAACCCTTCTCAAGAAAATCTTTACTAGGTCCGCGCAGCTTGAGGCTCCCTCGCCCTACCTTTCCTACAAGATCATTGATTAATGAGCGCGCCCGCTTTGAGCATGCAGCGCGTGATGTAAGGCCGAACGGCGTTCGGCCTCCTTTGTAGCGGCGGTCTCTAACCGCCGAATCGTCGATCGGAGAGCGCCGCTACAGTCTGTCGATCGGAGATCGACATAGTTCGCGCAGGGTAATTCACTTCCGGGCGTCTGTGATACCATAGGGGCCAAAATATTTTTCAGGGAGGGTGCGATGGACCTAAAAGGGAAACGAATTGCTGTTTTGGCGGCGGACCTTTACCAGGAAATGGAAATTTGGTATCCGCTCCTACGTTTTCGCGAGGAGGGAGCGGAAACCGTGGCGGTGGGGTCGGAAGCAGGGAAGACCTATTCCAGCAAGAAAGGCTATCCGGTTGTCGCTGACAAGTCGATTGCCGACGTTAATGCCAGAGATTTCGACGCGGTAGTGATTCCCGGCGGGTGGGCGCCTGACACCCTGCGCCAGGACGAGCGCATGTTGAACTTCGTGCGCGATATGGACAAGGCCGGCAAAGTGGTGGCGGCGATTTGCCACGCCGGCTGGGTGCTGTGCTCGGCGGACATCCTGCACGGCCGCAAGGCCACCTGCTTCAAGGCCATCAAGGACGATATGGTTCATGCCGGCGCGCAGTATGTGGATGAAGAGGTGGTGGTCGACGGAAATCTCATTACCTCGCGGGTGCCCACGGATTTGCCGGCGTTTTGCCGGGAGATTGTCAAGGCGCTCAAGACACAAGCGGTGGCCCACCATTCCGCAGTGGCGTGAGGTGACAGAAGTTGTCAGTCATCAGTTTTCAGTCATCAGTACCCCCCCGCGCGGAGCGGCTTTTGCTGAAAACTGATAGCTGATGAGTGACAGCTGACGGCTGTTTGGGCGTTGACCGCACTTTTCACCATATTGTCATATTCAGGAAACATATTTCGAGGAGGAATAATGAGACGATACCAGAAGGGCTTTTTGTTCTTGCTGGCGGCGCTCATGCTGGTCATGGGGAGTGGTCCGGGCCGTGCGTGGGGTAAAACCCCGAAGAGTGGCAAACTGCTCTATATGACGCTTAGCAAAGGTTATCATCACCAAAGCGTCGAGCCTTCGGAGCCGATCCTGAAGGAGATGGGAGAGAAGTCGGGCGCCTTTGAGGTTACCGTCACGCAGGATGTGGGCGCGTTTACCAAGGAGAAGCTCAAGGATTACGCCGCGGTGATGTTCTACAGCACCGGTGAACTGCCCTTCACGGACGAGGAGAAGAGCGCGCTGGTGGATTTCCTCAAATCGGGGCATGGGTTTATAGGCGTTCACAGTGCCACCGACACACTCTATATGTGGGGTGTGTACAACGAGATCATCGGGGGCTATTTCAATAATCATCCGTGGCACCAACTCGTGACCGTGGACGTGGTCGACCCGAACAGCAAGCTGGTCAGCTCGCTAGGGAAATCGTTTCAGATTACCGACGAGATTTACCAGATCGGTGATTTTCGGGCTGACGATTCGCATGTCCTACTGGCGCTCGACCCCGCGTCCGTGGACCTGAAGAAGAACGGGGTGGTCCGGCGCTATTACGGATGGCCGATCTGCTGGACGCGGACGTTCGGCAAAGGGCGCGTCTATTACAACAGTTTGGGGCACGAAGAGGCTGTTTGGAATGATCCCCGTTACCAGGACATGCTCCTCAAGGCCATTAAATGGGTCATGCGGGAAGAGGACTAAGCTGCCCCTTCGGGGCAACGACGTAAAAAAGTTATGCTATTTTGCCCCAAGTGCCTTTTTTTCTTGACAGGGTAAATGCTGCGCTGTTATACGAAAAGAAGCGGCCTTTTGCCAGTCGCGTTTTGGCGAGATGCCGTGGGAAAAGGTTCAACCTCGTTAGGCGAGGTTACCACGCAAACATATGCCACTGCCCAGAAACTCGGAGACGAGCCAACGGGTGGAGCAGGCAAGGCCGGATTAAGGCTTTGCCTAATGTGGCTGTTCCGGATTACGGGACACTACGTTGTGTGGAGCCAAAGCTCTCACCAGGAGGTTTGCGAAACCGGGTTCGTACAGCCCGGTTTGCAAGGATCGCCCCTGCGGAGTTTATGCTCCGGGGGGCGTTTTGCTTTTAGGACAATTACTGTGCAATGGGTAATCACGTGGCTGGAATTTATGCATTCATGATCGGGAAACGCGCGAGATGGCGCTGGACGTGGTGCGGATGGCTGGGGGCCGCGCTGCTTCTGGTCGCGGTGGCCGCCCCCTTCGCTCGCGGGCAAGACAGTCCGCCCCCGGATCAACCCCAGGGTGCGACCGATTCGAAGCCGCCCGATAATCAGCGTTGGAACCTGAACTTCCAGTCGACGGTGGTTGGCCAGGGGGCTGCCCCTTTCCCGGCCGAGTACTCAGGTGGCAACAGCCTGGAACCTCATGGTGAGGTCAAAGATACTTTCTCTTTTGATGTTACGGCTCGTATACGTCTCTGGCGCGGAGGCGAGTTCTTTGCGGACGTTCTGACGTGGCAGGGTTACGGTCTTAGCAAGACTACGGGCCTCGCCGGTTTTCCCAACGGTGAGGCATACCGGCTCGGCAAGACTTACCCAGACGTCATCGTCGCCCGCGGCTACCTCCGCGAAACGGTGCCCCTCGGCGGCGGGCCAAGCCCGGGAGCGGACCCGAAGGCTGGGTCTCGGCGCGAGAGGCGGCTGATTCTTTCAGTTGGCCACATCCCCGTAACCGATGTCTTTGACAAGAACGCCTACGCCAACGACCCGAGGGCTCAATTTATGAACTGGGCCTTCGTCAATAATGCCGCTTGGGATTATCCGGCGAACTCGCTCGGTTTTTCGAATGGAATGTCGGCGGAATTCGACCTGGGCTCGTGGACGGCGCGCACGGGCATCTTCCAAGACTCCCGCGTCGCCAACGCCCTGAGAATGGACTGGAATCTGCTGCACGCCTGGTCCCTTGCCGAGGAACTCGAAAAGCGGCATTCCTTTCGGGGACATCCTGGCGCCGCGCGGCTGTTCGGCTACGAGACCAAGGCGCATATGGGAAACTATCAGGAGTCCCTTAGCGATCCACAAAACATCTACGCCAACGGGCAACGCGGATATCGTTCGAAGTACGGCTTCGGGATCAACCTCGAGCAGGAAGTTGAGAAAGACTTGGGCGTTTTTGTGCGCCTTGGCTGGAGCGATGGCAAGAACCAGACATGGGAGTTTACCGACGTGGATCGCACCGCCACAGCGGGGCTGAGCGTGAAAGGGACGAGGTGGCGCCGCGCGGAGGACACGGTAGGCCTCGGCGTGATCGTCAACGGCATCAGCGCCGTCCATCGGCAGTACCTTGCGGCGGGAGGCCTGGGAATTACCGTCGGCGACGGGGCTCTCGACTACGGCGCGGAGCGGATCGTTGAAGCGTATTACAACTGGAGGGTTGCGAAACACTTCCATTTGACGGCGGATTATCAATTCGCCCCGGATCCGGCCTATAATCACGCCCGCGGGCCAGTCAATCTCTTCGCCCTGCGATTCCACACCGAGTATTGAATTGGCGAGTTCCATGCGGATGCACTTTGAGTCTTAGACCCCAAGAGCGCCCGAACCGAATGAAAAATGCCCCGATCGCAGTTTTTTGCCGAAGATTGCGGTTTTTTCTTGACAAAGCAAATACGCCCCACGTATTAAGAGAAGTTGAAGCGGTTTCAAACTTGAAAAGGCGCGGCACAAGCACATTGAGAGAAATTTGATCTCGTTAGGCGAGGTTACCACGCAAACACCAGCCACTGCCCGGAAACTCGGACACGAGCCAAGGACTTTGCGGGGGAGGTTTACATGATCTACTTCACCGAGCTACAAAATCTTCCCTTCTATGGCGTCAAAGGTGAGTTTCTGGGATTACTGGAAGACCTGTGCGTTGATCCCAACCAGAAGGCGGCGCGGGTGGCTTCTTATCTGGTCCGCACACCCCAGAAGGGCGTTCAGTGCATTACCTACACTCAAATCCAATCCATCTCCGTGCGTGCCGGCCAAACCAGCGTGCCGCGAGGAGAACTTCGCTGCTATGAGCAGGATGAGGGGCTGATCCGGATCAAGAAGGACGTGCTCGACCAGCAGATCATTGACGTCAACAACCGCAAAGTGGTGCGCGTGAACGATGTGGATTTTGACATTGAGCCCACCGACGGCCACACTGAGCTCCGGGTTGTGGCGGTCAACGTGGGACTGGCCGCCGCGGTGCGCCGGTTGCTTCAGGGCACGATGCCCAAGCACAACATCCGCCTGATCACCGACGCCCTTTCGACCCGAATCATCCAGTGGGAATTTGTGAATCTCATTGAATCGGATCCGGCGCGCCGCGTAAAGCTGCGCATCTCCTATGACCGCCTGGCGGCATTGCATCCCGCCGACATCGCGGACATCCTGGAAGAGTTGAGCCATAACGAACAAAAAGCAGTGATCGAATCGTTGGACGACGAGACCGCAGCGCAGGCCCTTTCCGAAATTCCCACCAAAATGCAGGCGGATTTGTTGGAAAGCATCTCAACGGAGAAAGCTGCGGACATCGTGGAAGAAATGCCACCTGATGAAGCGGCCGACGTTCTGAACCAACTTTCCCCAGAGACTTCGGCGGAAGTGCTGGCGGATATGGAGAAAGATGAGGCCAAGGATGTCAGAGAGCTGCTGGGGTTCGAGGAGAATACTGCGGGGTCGATGATGACCAACGAGTACGTCGTGGTGCATGAATCCGCCACCGTCGAGGGGGCCATCGAGGCCTTGAGGAACTTCGAGGGGGAGGTGGAAACCATACACCAGATTTTTATGATTGATAAAGAAGCCGCCCTAAAAGGGGCGGTGCCGATCGGGCGCATCGTGCTCGCCGCCGCCAACACTCCGCTTTTGGGCCTTGCCGTCGACCCCTTGATTTTGGTGGAAGCGCAACAGAGTGCCAAGGCGGTGGTGGATCTCTTTCATAAATACAATCTGATGTCTCTTCCCGTAGTTGACGAGGAGCGCCACTTGTTGGGCATTGTCACCGCTGACGATGTCTTGGAGCTGGTGATCAGCCGCAAGTAGAAGGGCAGTGACGAGTGAAGAGTGACAAGTGACAAGCAAGAGAGGCAAAGGGCAGTGATGAATGGGCAGTGGCGAGTGAAGAGTGGCGGGAAGGCATAAATGGTTTGGTTGTTTTTGGTTGTCACTCTTCACTCATCACTCGTCACTGTACTTAGGGAGTGCGCATGGCGGTGAAAGTCAAAACATTCCGGAATTTTGGTACAAAGCTGCTGATCTTCATGGCAGTTCTGGGCCCTGGCATCATCACGGCCAACGTGGACAACGACGCGGGGGGCATCTATACCTACTCCGTGGCGGGGGCGAAATACGGGTTCTCGCTGCTTTGGACGCTGATCCCCATCACCATCGCTCTCATCATCGTTCAGGAAATGGTAGGCCGCATGGGGGTGGTGACCGGCAAAGGCTTGGCCGACTTGATCCGGGAAGAATACGGCTTCCGAACCACCTTCATCTTGATGGTCCTGCTCATTATCACCGATTTGGGGAACACGGTATCGGAGTTTGCCGGGCTGGCTTCGGGAACTTCTGTCTTCCATATGAGCCGATTCGTTGCGGTCCCGCTGGGGGCCTTGTTCGTGTGGCTACTGGTAGTGAAAGGGAACTACCGTTACGTGGAAAAGGTTTTCCTGGCAGCGTGCGTCATTTATCTGGCTTACCCGGTTTCCTGCTTCCTGGCGCATCCCGATTGGACGAGCTCGCTGGTCAGCACGGTGAAGCCCTCGTTCCAATTCAACTCCGGTTACCTCTACATGGTAATCGGTCTGGTGGGGACGACCATTGCGCCCTGGATGCAATTCTATCTTCAGTCGGCCGTCGTGGAAAAAGGGGTGAAGGTTAAGGATTACATTTACTCGCGAATGGATGTCATCGTCGGATGCATCATGACCGACGTGGTGGCGTTCTTCATCATTGTGGCCTGCGCCGCCACCATTTATATGACCGGTAATCGGGACATTAAAGATGCGGGGGATGCGGCTATGGCCCTCCGCCCACTGGCCGGACATGCGGCCAGTGCGTTGTTTGCGGTTGGACTCGTCAATGCCTCTCTGTTTTCAGCCTCCATTTTGCCCCTGGCCACCGCTTATTATGTTTGCGAAGGGTTGGGGCTGGAATCCGGGCTCAATAAGCGGTTCAGTGAAGCCCCGGCCTTCTACTGGCTCTATACCAGTCTGATTTTCCTAGGCATGCTGGCCGTGCTCCTTTTGAGCGAAGCGCAACAGGTTCCCATCATTCTGCTCTCTCAGGTTGCCAACGGCGTCCTGCTACCCTTTGTGGTGATCTTTATGTTGCAGCTCACCAACCGCGAAGACGTTATGGGACCCTACCGAAATTCCCGCTTCTTCAACATCATTGCCTGGGCGACTTGCATCGTGATGATCGTTCTCACCGCCATGTTGGCAGTCACCAGCCTCATGCCAGGCCACTTGCCGGGGTGAGCGCCGGAATCCGCCCGCTCGGTGTTTCGGTGGTCTACCTTCCTTTCCTTCCACCACCAAGGCCACAAGACACCAAGAGAGTTTTGGGCGATCTGAAAATAATGGCTCAGGCTGTGACAATTCCGGACCCAGCGCCTTGTGGTGCGGGTCGCCGCCGGCTGGCCAGACGCCAAAGCAAAGCAAAAATCAGAATTGGCAATACACAGAACCTGGCCAGGTAACGCGCGGCCGCCCAGGCGCTTTCAGGCGTCAGGAAGCCTTGCTGAAACCGCATCCAAGCCACACCTGCCAACATGCCCAGCAGCAACAGCAGGATGGCAACGCTGATCCAGCTTCGTTTCGTGTCTTCCGGGGTCGGCCGAGCAGAATGGCGAGCCAGCCGAGCCAGGGCGCTGAATAAAATGCCGGGCGACAGCATTTCAATTCCGATCAAGACGTAGACCCAAGCACGCGGCACGATGGCCTCAGGACTGTGGATCGAGAAAAGGAACGGAGAAGGGTAAAGAAGCAAGTAAGTATAGAGCCCGTCCAGCGCCTGGTGGATCGCAAATGCCGGAAAAACCATGAGGTATCTGGGATGCTGCCAATAATAGGCGACATTATTCACCATCATCGTAAGGAGCAGGCTCACCCAGAAGACCCACCCCAGTCTCCATGCCCAGCGCCCGCCCTGCCTGAGCGCCACAGGGTCACGTGTGCTGAGGAAACCGGCTGCCAAAGTAAGCACGAGAAGCCACTCGATTCCTTGTGAAGCCAGGAAGTAACCACTCCCCCTGATCCGACTGAGAAGGAGAACACCCAGCAGAGCTCCGCCGGCAGTTGCTCGCAGGAGCCAACGACTCCCATCGGCAGTGGCACGAAGGGTCAGGAGCGCACCCGTGAGCGTGGCGATCCAAGCCAGCACGCTGAGCATCGTGCGAGTCTCCATCCCCAAAGGGGGAAGCGATCCGGGCAACCCCGCAGCTTGACGAAACCACTTAATGACCTCTCGATGGATTCCTTGGTCCTGAAGCTCTGTGAAATGGTCGGTGGTCGGCGAGACCGCGAGCCGCCGCGCAGTGCCGCGCCGGAAATCCCCCACAGTCATCTCTTCCATTGCCGCGGTGCCGGCGCTTGCCTGGAAGACATCCCTCATTCGGTTCAGTACGCGAAATTCGTCGTAGAGGCCCACAGCCCATAGCAGGTTGTGGGGGCGTTCCCGCGAGACGTCGGCTTCCATGCCAATTGAGGCGACAGCCATCATGCGGGGGTCGTCGCTCGCAACCTCAATGGCCAACGTTCCGCCGACCGAGTGGCCGGTAATGGCGATTCGGTCCGGGTCGACTTGTGGGAGGGCACGCAGGTAAGCAGCCGCCGCAGCCGCATCCGCGCGCGCAGGCTCCATGACCGCCGAACGCAGCAGTTGACGATTCTCCTGTGGGGTGCGGCCAGCCCAGTCAAAGGTCAACACGATGAAGCCGGACTTGACGAGCTCGAGCGCCAGCAAACGGGAAACCTCCGGTGGGCTGTTGAAGGGCTCGCAAATGATCGCAGCGGGCGCCCGCGAGCCAGGGAGAGGCTCGGGGAGATACACGACGGTCCACAGGGGCATCTGGCGCGAATTTGTGAGATGGACAGATTCGAGGCGATAGGGCGGCTCAGGAAAACCCAGAGTGAGGAGAGCTAAAGTCAGGCTCACGGCCCAGGCGACGACGGGCGCAAGATATTTCGATCCATGCACAAACACGGTCAGACCTCGCTCTCAACTACAGATAAGGCGACAGGCGGCGTCACGTCGAAATACCGTGCCGAGCTGAGGCTGTGCGCGGCCCGCTGAGAATTCGGGCGGGAGGCAAGCCTAGCACGGATTGGGTCAGTAGGACTGCGGCTTTTGGTTGTCAATCGCGGATTGGGTACTGACCCGCTTCCATCCTCTTTGCGGCGGGCTTGTTGGTTCTCCGGTTTATTGCTAGAATAACAAATTACGCATTGGGGCGCGATTCCGGCTGATGTCCGAAGCTTGCTAGTGCCGTTCCAACTTGATGGCCCAATACCTGATCCGCCACGGCGGAGTTGCAGCTTGAAAACCAGTGCTTCCTGAGCCGAAATCCAGCGCCCCCTATAGCTGGAACGGCACTCCTTGGGCCCGCGAGGCATTTCATGGCCGATGAGAAGAATGACCCCTCGGGGTTCAAAGTGGTTGATCGCCGGACCTTCACTGCGGAAGGTTCCCGCCGCGAAGAGAGCCCGGCCGAGGTGAAAAAGGCTGAGCCGCCGCCACCGGCCGGAAGGGCACAAATGGTCGAACCCCCAGAGGCAGAACTCTCCGATGAACCGTCCGGTTTCGAGATGCTGGTCTCCTATCTCAGCACCACCACCATGTTTCAAATGGGCTTGATTCCGGGGCCTGGGGGCGAGCGCATACCCTCCGACATGACAAACGCCCAACGCACCATTGACCTGCTCCAGGTTCTTCAGGAAAAAACCCAGGGAAACCTCACGCCCAACGAATCTCGCCTCCTCGATGACGTCCTCTACGAACTGCGGATGACGTTCGTGGAATTGCAGAAGCGGCAGGCACGCAAAGGGTGATGACACTCAAGTTTCTCGGCACAGGAACGTCCACGGGCGTGCCCATTCTCACCTGCCAGTGCTCCGTTTGCACGTCTTCCGACCCGCGCGACAAGCGCACCCGGCCTTCCATTCTGCTGGAGTACGATGGCCGCGTGGTGGTGATTGATACCACTCCGGACTTCCGCACCCAGGCTTTGCGCGAGGGCATGACCCGCCTGGACGCCGTGGTATTCACCCACGCCCACGCCGATCACATCCTGGGCCTCGATGATACGCGCGTCTTCTATTTCCGCCAGCAGGTGCCGATTCCCATGTATGCGGAAGCCCGCTGCATGGCGACCATTCGCACCACCTTCGGGTATATCTTCAACGGCGACTACCCCTTCGGTGGCGTGGGCAGACTCGATCCGCATCTTATCGAAGGACCTTTTGATTTGTGGGGCCTGAAGCTCACCCCGGTGCCGGTGCTGCATGGCCATCTGCCGGTTCTGGGATACCGTTTTCGTGACACAGCCTATGTGACGGACGTCAGCGAAATTCCGGAGCCCAGCCTTTCCCTGCTCGGGGGCTTGGACATCCTCATCATCGACGCCCTTCGCCCCAAGCCCCACCCGACACACCTTTCTCTCTCCCAGGCTCTGGCCATGGTCGAGCGGCTGAAGCCGCGGCGCGCGTTCTTCACCCACATCGCCCACGACCTCGGCCACCAGGAAACCAACTCCGCTCTGCCCCCGAACGTGCAATTGGCTTATGATGGATTGAAGCTCGATTTGTGAGCTTCGGACTTCGGACAAAGGACTCCGGACCTCGGACTTGCTTTTATGCGCGTCATCAGCAATCTTCAGGAACTCGGCGATTCGCGAGCGCCCAGCGTGGTGACCATTGGCAACTTCGACGGCGTCCACTTGGCGCACCAGAGGTTGCTGCGCCGCGTGGTGGAGGTGGCACGCCCGCAGGGCGCGAGGGCTACCGCCATCACTTTTGAGCCGCACCCCATTAAAATTCTTGCGCCCGACCACGCGCCCAAACTCCTGACGCCACTCACCCGGAAAGTAGAATTGATCGCCGCGACAGGAATCGACCTGCTGGTCGTCCTGCCCTTTACGCGCGAACTCGCCCGCCAATCACCCCTGGACTTTGTGCGCCGGGTCCTGGTAGACCCGCTGCATGCCTTGTCCGTTCACGTCGGACCGAATTTTCGCTTCGGCTATCGCCAGTCCGGCGACACGGAAATCCTGCAAGGACTCGGAAACCAGGAAGGGTTCGGCGTGGAGGTCCTTCCCATGCTGCTCGTGCGAGGCGACCGTGTTTCCAGCACGCGCATCCGGGAACTTCTGACGGAGGGGCACGTCCATAAGGCCAACCGCCTGCTGGGGCGGCCGTTTTCTTCCCGAGGACCGGTCGTGGCGGGCTTGGGGGTGGGCCGCAAGCATACCGTCCCCACGCTCAATCTGGCTCCCATTGAAGAACAACTGCCCAAAGTGGGGGTCTACGTGACGCGCACGCTGCTCACCGGCGTGTCCCACGATTCCGTGACCAACGTTGGCTTCAAACCGACCTTTGGCGACCATCGGCTGACCGTGGAAACTTTTCTGCTGGAGTTCTCGGGGCAAATCGACGAAATCGCTATGGAAATCGAGTTTCTATACCGGCTTCGCGACGAGATGAAGTTTCAAAACCCCGCCATCCTCAAAGTGCAGATTCAGGAAGACGCGCGCCGCTCCCTGAAGTTCTTCCGCCTGCTCAAACAATACCGGCAACGCCCAACGCGGTCAAGCGATCGGGTCGTGGGGTGATCGGACCATCTGAGTTTGACCAATCGATGCGAATTTTGAAATGTTTTGCGTGAGAACCGGTTTATAATCGGGCAGCACAGAGGCTAACCCATGGAAACGAAGCAACCTCGGAATGTCGAGAAAAGCGAAAGTCGGAGAAGCGAACGCCCGCTCTTGCGCATCCCCCTGCAAGTTGAGGGTTCGGACGCGGACGGGAAGCCTTTTAGAGAAAGGACCTCCACAATTCTTATCAATCGGACTGGGGCTCGAATCAGTCTGAAGAATTCCGTGCGGCCCGGAGACCAAATCACCATTACGAATCTCCTCATGCAGCAATCTTCCGCGTTCCGAGTCGTCGTGCGTGCCGAAACATCCATTGGGCAGGATCCGGAATGGGGTGTTGAGTGCGTAGAACCCAATGAAACATTTTGGGGAGTTATATTCCCAGAGAAAAGAGAAGACCTTCCCACCGAGAACATCATCGATGCTCTGTTGGAATGCCGGGAATGCCATGTACGCGAAATGGCCAAATTGATCATAGACGATTATCGCGAGCTGAATACTCAAGGGTCGCTCAAGCGCGACTGCCCCAAGTGCCGGGCAGAGCGGGAATGGGTACTGGGAACGGTTGACATCGCGTTGGAGGATGCGAAGTCCAAGCCGTCAGATCCCGTTTACTCCCCCACTCCTACTCACCAGGAATCGCAACCGCCCCGCGCAAAGCGCTATGTCGTCATGCTCCCTGTTCGCACCCGGCACTGGGAGGGCGGGGAAGAGGTCACCAGGACGGAGAATCTTTCCCATATGGGCATGTGTTTCTCCTCAAACTTAGTCATGAAAGAAGGAGATACCGTCTTTGTAACAGTTGGCGACCTTCCGAAGGATCAGCAGGTTGAGGTTGCCGCTCGGATTGCTTGGCGCCGCCCCTTGGAAGGGTCAAGATCTTTGTATGGGGTTAGACTCAGCGAGCCCCCAAAGCCATAATTTCCCCCGAAGTAAGAAGGCAGAACATCCGCGCTACCTTCCCTGCCTGTTCCTTTCCTCCAGCGAGACGGGTTGCAGGTTCGCCTGCTTCAGGGAGACGTTCAGCTTGGGCAGGTCCTGGCTCTTGATTTCGTTCCACTGGGCGAGGGCCTTCTGCACATCCTGCTGGCTGCGTTGGAAGGCCGTAACGGCGTCGGCCGTGGGCGCGACATCGGCACTTTGCACGGCCCGCCCGACGTCGCCGAGCGCGCTGGTCAAAGATCGGAGGGTCCCGGGAGCCGGCGCAGAGGGTTCCGCTCCCTCTGAGGGGCTGGGAGCAGGAGCGCCGCCGGCCAACGCCAGGGTCTTGCGATCGAGCGCCGCAATTTGGCCGACGAGGGGCTTTTGGTCACCCGCTTGGGAAGCGAGCCGCTGAAGTTGGCCAAGCAAGCGGTTGGCCGAGAGCAAGGCAGCGCTTACTTGTGCTTGTGCCGCGCCGATCTGCCGCGCCATCTCAAACTGCTTCACCAAATCGGCCTGCGGCGTCTTTACACGCGGATCCATCTTTAACGTAAGGGGCTGGGTGTGACTCTGACCGCTCGCGGTCAGCCTCACCTGATATTGGCCCGGAGGCGCCCACGGGCCGGCGCTCCCTCCGAACCTCCTGGATTGCGGATTGCCCCCGGGCACGCCAGGGTAGCGCAGGTCCCACGCGAAGCGATGCATTCCGGGCTGGTCAGAGAGAGACAGGGGCGGATGAATCCAGTAAGCCGGAATGTCCAGCCGCTGGGGATCAACCTGGGGCGGCTTATCTTCGCTCGAATAGCGGCGCACCAACTTGCCGGCCGAGTCCAGCACCTCCAGACTTACCGGCCCGTTGGGCGCCCCTTTCAGATAGTAATCAATCAGGGCGCCTTCGGGAGGATTCTTCCCCTGCGGCACATCGAGCGGCAGCGGCGTGCCTTCAAAGGAGGCGGGGCGAATGCGATAGGCCACTTCCGGCCGGAAGAGGTACGCCTCAGAGGTGGCTACGGCGGCGCTGGCTTGCCGCAAAGGGGTCACATCATCAAGAATCCAGAACGAGCGGCCGTGCGTGGCGATGACGAGGTCGTCGCCGTGGATCACCAGGTCGCGCACCGAGCAATTGGGCAGGTTCATTTGCAGCGCCTGCCATTCCTCGCCGTCGTTGAAGGAAACAAACACCCCGGTCTCCGTACCCGCGTAAAGCAGACCCTTCCGCTCCGGATCTTCGCGCACGGCATTGACGTAGCTTCCCTCGGGGATGCCGTTCGAAATCTCTTGCCAGGTCTTGCCGCCGTCGTGGGTGCGGTAGATGTGGGGATTGAGGTCTTCCAGGCGGTGCCGGTCGATGGCGGCATAAACAGTATTGCCATCGTGACGTGACGCATCGAGGTGGCCGACCTTGGACCAAGGCGTGAGCACGGGCGGGGTGACGTTGTGCCACGTCTTCCCGTCATCGCGCGTTACCTGAATGAGCCCGTCGTCAGTGCCGACCCAAATTTCACCGGCGACCAGCGGCGCCGGCGCAATGGTATAGATTATGCCGCGCCGTTTCCCCTCGCCCGCGCTGACATCAGCGACGGTGACCGGATCGAGGTTGGGCGGGGCGCCAGGATCCTCGCGCGTCAGGTCTGGGCTCAGCACCTGCCAGGTGTTGCCGCCATCCCTGGTGCGGAAGAGGACCTGCGTGCTGAAGTAAAGCTCGTGAGGATCGCGTGGAGAGAACACCGTGGGCAGTGTCCACGTGCGGCGATAGTTGCCGGGATGGGCCAGTGACGGCGCAATGTCCTGGGTTTCGCCCGTGGTCAGGTTGTACTTGCCGACGGCGGCGCCAAACGATCCGCCATACAGGATGTTGGAATCGAGCGGGTCGGGCGCGACGTATTGGCTCTCGCCACCCACTCCGATCCGCCGCCAGTCGCGAGAGCTGATGGTGCCGGCGTGGCTGCGGCTGACGGTGCAGAGGGATCCTGAATCCTGTTGCGGCCCACAGACCCAATAGGGGAAGTGCGTGTCCGTGGCCACTTGGTAAAACTGCGCCGTGGGCTGGTTGTACCAGGAGGTCCATGTCCGGGCGCCGTCCACACTGATCACCACGCCTTGGTCGCTCGAGAGGATCATGCGGGTGGGGTCGTCAGGGTAAATCCACAGGTTGTGGTAATCGTCGCCGCCGGGCGCTCCCTTGATGGCGTCAAAGCTTTTGCCACCGTCGGTCGACCGGTAGGTGGACGTGTTGCAGACGTAGACCACGTCAGGGTTCTTGGGATCCGCAGTGATGCCGCCGAAATACCAGCCGCGTCCCCAGATGCGCGCCTCGGAATCCATCCGCCGCCAGTTGGCGCCCGCGTCGTCCGAACGGTAAACGCCGCCTTCCTTGGCGTCCACGAGAAGATAGATCCGGTCGGGCGTGGCGGGAGCAACCGCAATTCCCATTCGCCCCAGCCCCTCCGAGGGCAGTCCGTGGCCGGCGAGTTGCTGCCAGGTGTCGCCGCCGTCCGTTGACTTGTAAAGCCCGCTGCCGATTCCGTAAGAAGGCGGGTAGACCTCCCAAGGCGGGCGGCGCGTCTGCCATAGGGCGGCGTATACGGTATGGGAATCGCGAGGATCGAGCGCTAAATCGATGGCGCCGGTGTTCTCATCCTTGAAAAGCACCTTTTGCCAGTTCTGGCCGCCGTCGGTGGACCGAAATACGCCGCGCTCGGCATTCGCTCCATAGGCGTGCCCCAGCGCCGCGACCAACACTCGATCCGGATTGCGGGGATCCACCACAATCTGGCCGATCTGCCGACTGTCCTCGAGTCCAATCCGCGTCCAGGTCTTGCCCGCGTCCGTGGATTTGTACATGCCGTTGCCGTAGGAAATGTCGTCGCGCATGTCCGCTTCGCCGGACCCGACATAGATGACGTTCGGGTCGGAAGGTGCCACGGCGATGGCCCCAATGGAGGCGATGGGCTCGGCGTCGAAAATCGGCGTCCAAGTGCGCCCGGCGTTGGTAGTCTTCCACACACCGCCTCCGACCGCGCCGAAGTAAAACACGCTGGGCTGGCCGGGGACGCCCGTGGCAGTGACGGCGCGGCCGCCCCGAAAGGGTCCAATCATGCGCCAGTGCAATCCAGAGAAAAGGCTGGGATCAAGCTCTTGGCCGTGACCGGGGAGTGGTGCGAGCCACGTAACGACCAGGGTGCACGCCAAGGCAGCGAGGCCGATGGAGAACAACCGTCGGATGCAGGCCACGATATGATACCTCCGGGAAGAAACAATTTTCCTGAAGCAGGTGAGAAATCCGGGCTAAAGGCAATACTGTTCACTTAAGTAAATTCGTGGTAACCTCTTCTCATTAACATTGAGAGGAGAACTGCAATGGCCCGTACGATCGCTGAACTTCCCAAGGGAACCCGCATTACCGATTACCTTAGTCTCGGCGTGTTGGCCACAGCGTTTCCGCTGTCTGAGGTGACGGCGGTGCTGGCGAGTCAGAAGAAGACGAGTCGGCGGCAACGCGATCTGCCCGCGCACGTGGTCGTTTACTATGTCATTGCTTTGGCGTTGTTCATGCAAGTGTCCTATCGCGAGGTGTTGCGCTGCCTGCTCGAAGGCTGGGCGTGGTTGCTGGGGCCCCGTCAGGCGGTGAAGATCACCGGCAAATCGGGGATCTCGCAAGCGCGCACCCGGCTGGGCTGGGCGGTCCTGCAGCAATTGCATGACGAGAGGGTGAAGCCCGTGGCGGTGAAAAACACCCCCGGGGCTTGGTACCGGGGCTGGCGTCTGGTGAGCCTGGACGGCAGCACGCTGGATGTGGCGGACGAGCAAGAAAACGCGCAAGCCTTCGGCCGCCCCTCGGCGAGTCGTGGCGCCAGCGCCTACCCGCAGATTCGCTTCGTCTCGCTGGTGGAGAACGGTACGCACGTGTTGTTTGGCAGCCGCCTGGGGAGCTGCGCGACCGGCGAAATCAGCCTCGCGCCAGAAGTGCTGGCGGCTCTCCAGAAGGGGATGCTGTGCTTGGCCGACCGCAACTTTTTTGGTTTTCGCTTGTGGAATCAAGCCCGTGCCCGGGGAGCCGATCTGCTCTGGCGGGTGAAAAAGAACATGCGCTTGCGGGTAGAAAAGCCCCTGCCGGATGGTTCCTATCTGAGTTGCATCTATGCGTCGGAACGGGACTGGCGGCATGGGACGAACGGCGTCGTGGTGCGAGTGATCCATTACCGGCTGGAAGGAGTGGCCGACGCCGAGCCGCTCTACCGTTTGGTGACGACGATCCTGGACCCGACCCAAGCGCCCGCCGAGGAATTGGCGGCGCTCTATCATGAACGCTGGGAGATCGAGGGAGCCCTGGACGAACTGAAGACGCATCTGCGGGGAGCCCAGATCATCCTGCGCAGCAAAACCCCTGACTTGGTGCGGCAGGAATTTTATGGTCTGCTGTTGGCGCATTTTGCCATCCGGGGCTTGATGCATGAGGCGGCATTGCAAGTGGGAGAAGATCCCGACCGGCTTTCTTTTCTGCACGCCGTGCGGGTCGTTCGTCGCAAGCTGCCCCTCTACGGTGCTGTTCCCCCCTCGGGAGAGGAAGGCGTTCCATACGACGCCCGCGCGGGGTGAAGCGCAAGATGAGCAATTTCCCGCTGCGCCCTCGCGGGGCCGGTTGTAGCGTGCGAATTGAATTCTCAAAATGCATCAGAATCGTTAAGTGAACAGTATTGGGGCTAAAGGTCAGTGCTACTCCGGCGTTTCCAAATGGTTATGTCTACTGAAGGGTTACAAGTGGAGTCTGATTGGACACAGGCTCCGGCTCCGGCATAATCTCGGCAGGGGCGGTGTTGACGCCGGCGGCCTTGTCGGCGATAAATCGTTCGACCTCTTCCAACAAGGCGGAGACGATCTCCTCTTCCTTGACCCGGCGGATGGCCTTGCCTTCCCGATAAATCATGCCATTGCCGCGGCCGGCGGCGACGCCCAAATCCGCCTCGCGCGCTTCGCCTGGACCGTTTACGGCGCAGCCCATCACCGCCAGGCTGATGGGAGTTTTGATGTGTTTGGTGGCTTGCTCAATCTCTCCTGCAATTTTGAACAGGTCAACTTCCAGTCGCCCGCAGGTTGGGCAGGCGATCACCACGGGCCCGCGGCTGCGCAATTCCAAGGACTTCAGCATTTCGAAAGCAACACGCACTTCCTCCACCGGATCGGTGGCCAGGGAAACCCGGATGGTATCGCCGATCCCTTCCGCCAGCAGCATCCCCATGCCCACGCACGATTTGACAGTGCCGGAAAACTGCGTGCCCGCTTCCGTGATGCCTAAGTGCAAGGGGTAATCCACCTGCCGGGAGAGCAGACGATACGCGGCGACCGTCAACTTTACGTTCGAAGCCTTTAAGGAAATGATGGTATCGGTAAAGCCCAAGTCCTCCAAAATCTGGATGTGGTAAGTAGCGCTTTCGACCATGGCTTCCGGCGTGGGATAGCCGTATTTCTCGAGCAACCGCCGCTCCAGGGAGCCGGCGTTGACGCCAATGCGGATGGGCACCTTCTGTTCCTGCGCGCGCCGCACCACCATGCGGACCTTGTCGGCGTCCCCGATGTTGCCGGGATTGATGCGCAGCTTATCGATGCCCGCGTCCAGGGCCATCAGAGCAAACTTGTACTGGAAGTGAATGTCAGAAACCAGGACGGATTCAGGGCAGCGCTTGCGGATCTCCGGCAGCGCCTGGGCGGCCTCCAGATCCGGCACGGCCAAGCGCACAATTTCGCACCCGGCTTCCTCCATCTGGTGGATTTGCTCGACCGTCTTTTCCACCTCGCGCGTGTCCGTCTTGGTCATGGATTGGACCGCGATGGCAGCATCTCCGCCTACGGTAAGGCGTCCAACTTTTACCGGGCGAGTCTTTCTTCGGGGTGGGAAGAATTCCTTATCACTAAAATTCACAGCAGCTCCTTATGGCAGTGAGGAGTGACGAGTGACAAGTGACGAGCAAACATCTCCATTCCGGCTTTCTTGCTCGTCACTCGTCACTTGTCACTGCTCTTCAGTACGGTCTTAATGTCTTCACCAAGTCATTATACATGCAGAAGGCCGCGAGCAAGAGCAGGAAGACAATTCCCACTTGCACGAAGCGTTCCTTGATCTCCAAACTCAAATCGCGCCGAAGCAATCCCTCCACCAGCAGAAGCAGAATCACGCCGCCATCGAGAACGGGAATGGGCAGCAGGTTGAAAATGCCCAGTTGCAGGCTGATGAACGAAACCAGCAGCAGAAGCTCGGGAAGCCCTGCGCGATAGGCTTCTCCGGAAAGCTGCGCGATGCCAATGGGGCCGGAGAGCGAGCGCGCCGACATGCGCCGGGTCAGGATCTTGCCCAGAACGTCGAAGGTGGCAAGGCAATTACGCGCATTGTCATCCAGAGAAGCTGCCAGCGCCTTCCCCCACGGCAGTTGGAGGACCACCATCCCATTGCGGAACCGAAACCCCACCCACCACCGCTTTTCGCCCATCATTTCAGCGTAGATGGGCTGGACTGTGACCTGAAACTCCTTGTCCGCGCGGATAACATCGAAGGTTATGGGCTTGCCATTGCCCGTCTGGATGGCATACGCGAAGCTGGGGAAGTAGTACGCCTTGTGCCCATCGATTCCCACAATCTCGTCACCGACTTTCAATCCCGCCTTGCTGGCGGGAAGGCCGGGTTCTACCCACTCGAGGATGCCGGGGGCGACCGGGTCCCATCCTGCATAGCCGACCCGATTCGGACCCTTGGCGACCGGCGTAATGGCGGCATTCACCATTTCGCCATGGCGGTCGAGTTCCAGAGGGATGGCTTCGGTCACGGTGGTCAGGATCTTGTAATCGATGTCCTCCCACTTGGGGTTTTGCTGTGCCCCGAAACGGAGGATCAGGTCCCCAGGGTGAATATTGGCCTGGGCTGCGGGTGACCCGGGTTCCACATCGCCGACGCGGGCGGCCTGGTCCAAGTAGGCCGGGCGTTGAAAATGGAACCTGTAAAGCCCTGTCAAAAGGGCAACGGCGAGCAGGACGTTCATTGCCGGCCCCATCACCACAATGACGAAACGCCGCCAGCGGGGTTGGGACAGAAATTCCCCTCGATCCCCCTGTCGGACCTCGGAGGGATCGTCCCCCGCCATTTTGACGTAGCCACCAAAGGGCAGGGCACTGATGCGGTAATCCGTCTCACCACTCGTGATGTGAAGGAGCGACTTTCCAAATCCTAAGGAAAACACCAGCACGCGCACACCAAATGCCTTGGCGGCCATGAAGTGACCCAACTCGTGCAAGAAGATCATGATCCCCAGGACCACGACCACCACCAGCGCGTCTGTAACGAAACTACCCATCATATCGAAAGGCCTCTCCCTATGCGGAAATGGCCGGAATCACGAGCGCCGCGCGGCGCCGGGCTTCCCGATCCCCTTCCAAAACGTCATCCAGTGAATTCATTGTCCCGCGCGAGCCCATTTGCCGCATTACTTCTTCGATCAACCGTGGGATCGATGAAAAGCGCAGACGGTTATTCAAGAAGGCCTCAACCGCAACCTCGTCCGCGGCGTTCAGTACGCAGGGCATAATTCCCCCCTGCGACATAGCCTCGCGCGCCAAATCCAGGCTGGGGAACCGCTTGGTATCGGGCTTGCCAAAATGCAGCCGGCGCGCTGCGATGAGGTCCAACCCTAGCCCTTTTTCCGCGACAGCCACTCGGTCCGGATAAGTCAGCGCATATTGAATCGGAATCCGCATGTCCGGAACCCCCAATTGCGCCATCACGGACCCATCAACAAATTCTACCATGGAATGGATGATGGATTCAGGATGGATTACAACGTCAATTTGCCCCGGAGCGACTCCAAAAAGCCAATGCGCTTCAATGATTTCCAAGCCCTTGTTCACCAGCGTCGCCGAATCAATGGTAATTCTCCCTCCCATCCTCCATATTGGATGCTTGAGGGCCTGCTCCGGACTGATGGAATCAAAGAGCCGCAAGGGGGTTTTCAGGAAAGGCCCGCCCGATGCCGTCAAGATGATGCGCTTGATTTCCTTCCGCTGCCCCGCGCGCAGGCACTGGTGTACGGCGCAATGCTCGCTATCAATGGGGAGAACCTCAATACGCCGTTTGGCCGCGGCGCGCATCACCAGTTCCCCGGCGGCTACCAAGGTCTCCTTATTGGCAAGGCCCACGTGTTTGCCGGCGCAAACTGCTTGGTAAGTCGCCACCAGCCCGGTGGTGCCATGCGACGCGGAAACGACGAAATCCACGGCATCGTGCGTCGAGGCCTCCACTTGGCCCTCGACCCCCCAAACAACCTTCAGCCGCCTGTATTCGCGCCGCTTCAGGCGATCTCGTAACTGTTCTTTGTATTCAGGCTGGCTTACCACCACAATCCGAGGGTGATGCTTGGCGATCTGCTCGGCGAGCACATCCAAATTCTTCCCCGCCGAAAGCGCCACCACATGGAAACGGTCCGGCAGGTTCTCCACCACGCGCAGACAGTTCCTGCCAATGGAACCGGTGGAGCCGAGAATGCATAAGCCCTGAGTCATGGCAAAGAGCCTAGTATGAACAAGGATAACCAGAGCGCGGGCGCAGCAAAGAGCAGGCTATCAATGCGGTCGAGAAAGCCTCCGTGACCCGGCAAGAGGCTGCCGGAATCCTTCTGATTGGCCCCCCTCTTGATTGCGGACTCCACCAAGTCTCCGGCTTGGCCCGCCACCGCGATCCATGCTGCAAGCAAAATAACCGTTTTCACCTGGGGCGTCTTAAAGAACCAATGCGCGAGGGCCCAGGCAGCGAGGAGGCTTCCTGCCAGACCCGCCAGCGCGCCTTCCCAGGTTTTGCGGGGAGAAATGCGGGGGAAAAACGGTATGCGACCCATCGAGCGGCCCACAAAATACGCGCAGATGTCCCCCGCCCAAATGACTGCGAACAAGAGCAGGATGTGCTCGGGTCCAACATACGGCCGGACTAATCCGCTCCCTGGCCACGGGTAGCCTTCGCGTCCGATTGAGTGTGCCGCAAAGCGAATCGGCAACAGGCACGAGAGAGAGAGGCCGATGTACAAGATCCCGAAGATTGTCACCGACGTGGCTGCGAGATAGTCCTTTAAATCCGTGCTGGGCCGCAAAGCCAATGTGGGAGTTAGCAGCAAAAATGCCAAAAACAACGGTGTGACGGTGTAGCTGCTAGGTTGCCACGGTAGTAAAGCCTCCACTACGCACAGCGCCCCCCCTGCCACAAAGCCGACCCAAGGGAAAACCTTATAGCCCATGGCGCGGCACAACGCGAAGTACTCACGCAGAGCGAGCACCACTGCCGTCAGCACCGCCAGCAGAAACAGCCATTCCGGGGACCACCCAATCAGGTAAACGACGGGGGGAATTAACAAGAGGGCAGTCAGAGTGCGTTTTAACATGGAGCTGTCATCCACAGATTGCGCAGATTTCGCAGATAGAAAATCTGTGAAATCTGCGTTATCTGCGGATTCGAGTTTCGGTCCTTCGGGTCAGCTCATTCCCAGGCCACCGTAGCGGCGCTCGCGCTTCTGGAAATCGATGATCGCTTGGAACAGGTCCTTTTGCGTGAAGTCCGGCCAGAGCGTTTCCGTCACCCAGAGTTCCGCGTATGCCACTTGCCAGAGGAGAAAATTGCTCAGGCGCAACTCCCCGCTGGTGCGGATCAGCAGGTCGGGGTCCGGCAGACCACGGGTGTAGAGATGCTCGCCCAGCAGGGACTCATCAACCGTTATCGAGCCATTGCGTTTCGACTGAGCGAGCAGATCGTTCACCGCATCCACCAATTCCGCCCGCGCCCCGTAGTTCAGCGCCAAAACCAGGCGCAGGCCCGTATTCTGTCGGGTCCGGTCGATCGCATTCTGCAAGTCCTGGAGCACCGGCTTGGGCAGTGCCTGAATCCTCCCGATAACCTCCAGGCGGATGTTCTGCCGATTGAGTTCGTTGATCTCCTTCTTCAAATACTCACGCAGCAAGCCCATGAGCAGCTTGATTTCCGTGTGCGGCCGCTTCCAGTTTTCCACCGAGAAAGCGTACAGGGTCAGGTAAGGAACACCCAGGCGCGCGCATGCCTCCACGGCTTGCCGCACCGCCCGGATTCCCGCTCGGTGACCGGCAATGCGAGGCAGGTGCCGGTGCTTGGCCCATCGCCCATTCCCATCCATGATAATGGCAATGTGCCGAGGCAGTCGGTCGAGATCGATCTGGGTCAGGAAATCTGCGTCGACAGGTTCTGTCTTCACGGGAACCGAAACCTTGTACTCATCTCGCGTCAATAGAACCCTAGCATACCCGCATGGTTACCGCAAGCAAAGCGCGCGGATGGGTGATGTCGGAGTACTTCTGTAAAAAGGAGGACTTTACCCTCGACGCAACATCCTATGTTAGAATCGCGCCGGCATGCGATCTAGAAGGTAGCAATGAATTTTTCACCGGCTGCGGAGACTTGCAGAGTTTAGGTCATCGAGTCATTAGTCTGGACCCAGCAAACCATGAAAACCCAAGCCCAACTCATCGAAAGTGTTCAGTGTTTCCAGGAAAGCTTCTGGGACAGGAAAAGCACAGGCCGGCCTCCGGTGGGAATCTATGATGAAGGCATTTACCTACCGATCAATTTCCTGCGGCAGCCGTTCACACGCCCCATGGTCAGCCCCGAAGATGTGAATGAGGATTTAGTGGCCACCGAGTACGAGTACAGCTTTGCGAATCGCGCCGTGACTTGTGACGACTACATGGCCTTCTCCGCTCCGTGGCGGGGGATACCCTGGTTGGAAGCTGCCTGCGGCTGCCCCGTCCGGTATTCCCAAGGATCCCTGGCGCCCGGCCATTTCGTGGAGTCTGCGGATCAACTAGCGCAACTTACCATGCCCGCTTCCAACGGCTGGCTCGAGTGCATGCGGCGGGAGACCCAGCGGCTGGAAGCACAGGCCCCGCCCGATTGCTGGATCAGCCCTTCCATTCTCCGTGGGCCCTCGGACGCCCTCGCTGCCATGCGGGGGATGACGGAGTTCTTCTTGGATTTGCATGACAACCCCCAGGCAGTGGAAAGGGCCGCGAGCCGCGTGAACCAGGTTCTGATGATGGAAATGGACACCCACTATTCCATTGTGCAGCCCAAGCTGGGTGGTTACGTGCAAATCATGGGATATTGGGCGCCCGGAAAGACCGTCATGCTGCAAGAGGATGCCTTGGGGATGTGTTCACCTTCCCTCTATCGCGATATTTTCATGCAATTCAACGCCGCGATCGTAGAGCACCTGCGCCCCTATGTTCTGTTCCATTTCCACTCAACCGGCTACAAACACTACACGCACGTGATGAATGTTCCCGGCATCGCCGGCGTGGAAATGACGCTGGAAACCATTGGGCCAACGTTGCAGGACATGGTCCCGGTGTTCAGGGAGATTTTGGAAAAAACTCGCTTGATTCTGCAAGTATGCACGGGCTTTGAATACCTCCCAGAGGCTCTGCGCAAACTCCCCCGAGAAGGACTGTTCCTCGTTATACCGTCCAAGTACATCCCCACAGACGAAGCCTTTAACGAATTCATCGCCGCAAATTTTCAGCGTTAGCTGGCAGGCGCGCAAGAAAAGATGTACCACAGCGCGGTGGAGCCGCAACCAAAAACGTTTCGTAGGGTAGCCTCGTCCCTGCCCTCCCGTCGGCATGGCCGCCGCCAGGGCCCACGAGGGGTGCCCCTACGTGCCGGGCTTTACCGCTGGATTCCAAGTGACCGTGCTGATGGAGATGGCAGGTAGATCCAGGGAGATCTCCCGGTCCTGCCATCTCAACGTGACCTGGGCATCGGATTTCCGGCTATTGAGCAACTCGGCCACCACTTCTCCCTTCGGTTCCTTGAAGGCGAGGCAGCGAAGACCCTCTCCGGACCCCAGGGTTGCGATCCGAACCGATCCGGGCCGCACGAACTTGCTGAAGTGTGCGAGGTAGTAGTATAGGCCCGTATAAGTCACTTCGTGGGTTGTGGGGTTGATGATGACTACAGGATGCTGAATGTTCGGGTCGGGATCCCCATGAACCACCGAAACCAGCCACGGCCCGCCCTTGTCATTCAGAATCATGTTCCAGTAGATCCAGGCGGAAGCGCCGGCTTCCAGATCGGAGGCGATCTGATTGCCCCAAAAGTCGCCGTCACTGAACTCATAAATCGGGCGCTTGACATAGCAGATTTCGGTCATCCACAAGGGAAGGCCCGGGTAGCGGCGGTGCAACTCCGCAATGGCATCGAAATTCTTAAAGTCATATCCATGATAGGCCAGGGAGCCCACGTACTTTCGGGCGTCAGGATCCTCCAGCACGGTGGGATATTCCTTGCCGGCCTCTCCGCGCGTGGAGGCTTCGCGGAATTGAATTTGGGTGCGCACGTGGTTCCGGTCGAACAGCGGTCCGACATGATCTTTGAGCAAGTCACGAATTTGGGGATAAGTGATCTTGGTATATCTTTCATTGAATAGACTCAGGTAGTCAATAAAAACGCCGTGTTTTTCATATTCCTGAAGATAGCGCAGGTAGTACAAGGCCAGAGCGTCATAATACTTGGAATCGACATTCAGGGCGGCCCGGCCGTCCGGTTGCTTGCCGACCTCCACAAGCATCCAGTCAGGGGGAAAGTCCATGGGGGCCTGAAGCTTAAAGCTGCCGTACTGGCGTGCGCGCTTGATGTAGGTAATCAGGCCGGCGGGAGCGAGGTCGCGGCGGATACTGAAGTGTTTCATCCCGATGTCGCCGGGAATATCATCGTAAGTGTACCAGGGACCTGCGGGCATCATATCCGTGCCCGCCAGCGGGCATTTCATAGCCGAAAAGGCCGCGCCGGTCTGAGGATCAAACAAGGCCTTCAGAACCTTTTCCTGCTCGGCGGGCCCGAGAGTGTTGAGGGTCAGCGACCCCGATTCGAGAAACGAGGCGCCAAACCCGTCAATTTGCTGGTAGCGAGTTGACTCGTCAACGGTGAACGTGGGGGCCGCGCTGTCGTGCCGGTCCGCCTGGAATTGCAACGTGGGCTTGGCCGTCAGCCGGTCGCCCGCTTGCGACGAAACGTAAATCCGGGCCTGCTGGGCCGACGCCCGCGCCACCAAGGGAATGTAGGCGGCCAACAGCCATGCTGCCTTTCGAGTGGAAACCCGCATGGTAACCTCCCAGGGACCCTTCGCCTTTGGCCACGCCTTCAGGTCTTTAAGGGTTTTGATATTCGCGCCGAGACTAGCGGCGCGGAGTGAGGTTGTCAAGATGGCATTACAGTTCCTCTCAGAGGTCCCGGCACACTGCGGTTGCCACACCCGCTCTTGCGAATACCCGGTGCGGCTTGATAAATTACGACATTAAGTTAATCTGCCACGCTCACCACGAGCGGGAGAAACGAGAACCATCCTGGCTGGAGAAAACCTTCGCAAACTGATCGAGCTGACAGCGCACCTGCGCAGTCCGCAAGGATGCCCTTGGGACCGCGTGCAAGACTACGACACTCTGAAAGGGCTGTTGCTGGAAGAGGCCTATGAGGTGGTGGATGCCACGAACGCCCGCGATTTCGACGGGCTGGAGGATGAACTCGGGGATTTGCTTTTTCTGGTGGTGTTCTATTCCCGGGTTGCCGAGGAGGAGGGGCGCTTCGCGATCGATGACGTGGTGGAGCGGGTGCATGCCAAGCTGATTCGGAGGCATCCGCACGTGTTCGGCGACGTGCGGGCGCGCAACGCCAGTGAAGCTCTCCAAAGTTGGCTCGCGGTCAAGGAGCAGGAGCGCGGCGCCGGGGGCGAGCGCGCCGGGAATTCCGTGCTGGATGGAATCCTGCCTTCGTTGCCCTCCACACTGGTGGCTCACGAGCTCGGCACGCGCGCGGCACAAGTCGGGTTCGAGTGGGCAACCGTGGGGGACCTGCTGGCAAAGATTGAGGAAGAGGTGCACGAGTTGCGGCAGGAGTTGGCCGCGCAACCACCCGGCCCGGCGGCGCGGAGGGAAGAGGAAGTGGGCGATTTACTCTTTGCGGTGGCCAATCTCTCGCGGTTCCTTCACTTCGATCCGGAAAGTTGCCTGCGCCGGGCCAACCAGAAATTTCAGCGGCGTTTCCAGGCCATGGAGCAGGAACTCCTGAAACGCGGCAAGCAATTGAAGGAATGTTCACTGGAGGAAATGGAAGCGGTTTGGGAGGAGATCAAAACCCATGAAAATTGACCGCATCGAACTCTGCGAATTGCAAATGCCGCTCGTGCACTTTTTCGAGACGAGCTTCGGACGCACCACCACGCGCCGAATCGTTCTAGTGCGAGTCGATGCCGACGGTCTGACCGGTTGGGGTGAGGTAACCTGCGGCGAAGAACCCTTTTACAGCTACGAAACGCCCGAGACTGCCTGGCACATCTTGCGCGATTTTCTGATCCCGTGGACGCTCAGCAAAGATTGGGCCGCGCCAGGTGACGTGGCGCTGCGCTTCCGCCCGATCCGTGGGCACAACATGGCCAAGGCAGCGTTGGAGAACGCGCTCTGGCACATTGAGGCGCAACAGAAACAATTGCCCATCGCCCAATTGCTCGGCGGGACGCTCACGGAAATTCCTTGCGGCGTTTCGATCGGCATCCAGAACTCAATTGAGGAATTGCTGGCGAAGGTTGAGCGGGAGCTTGCGGCGGGGTATCAGCGGATTAAAGTGAAGGTCAAGCCGGGGTGGGATGTCAACGTGCTTGAGGCGATCCGTACCCGGTTTCCGCGCATCCTGCTGATGGCCGACGCAAACAGCGCTTACTCCCTTGCCGACGTCGCGCACCTGAAAGAGTTTGACCGATTCTACCTGATGATGGTGGAGCAACCTTTGGGCTGGGATGACTTACTGGACCACGCCAAGCTTCAGAAGCAAATCGCCACGCCCATTTGCCTGGATGAATCCATTCACACTGCCGACGACGCGCGCAAAGCCCTCGAAATCGGCGCGTGCAAGATCATCAATATCAAGCTGGGGCGCGTGGGCGGATTCACGGCAGCGCGGCAGGTCCACGACGTCTGCCGCGCTCGCAATGTCCCCGTGTGGTGCGGCGGGATGTTGGAGTCCGGCATCGGGCGCGCCCACAATATTGCCATGTCTACGCTGGCGGGATTCACCTTGCCCGGTGACGTTTCCGCCAGCAAACGTTATTGGAGCGAAGACATTATCGATCCGGAAGTCACAGTAAGTGCGCAGGGGACGATCCACCTTCCCCAAGCGGCGGGGTTGGGCTACACCCCCAACCGGCAGCGAATCGAAAAGTTGACGGTGCGGAAGGAGTCGTTTGAGTAGCGCCACGCCGATTTTCGCCGCGAAACCCGCCAACCGCGCCGGACACGGCCGCATGCACTTGCTGATGTTGCTGGTGACGGTCTGCTGGGCCAGCAACATTATTGCCGGCAAGGAAGCCTTAACGGGGTTCGGCGCGCTGGCTCTGGCGCAACTGCGCGTGCTGGGCGCGGCGATAATTTACGTCATCGGATTTCTGGCCAGCGGTCGATTGCGCCGCCTGCAATTGTCGCCGCGCAAATGGCTCTTCCTGGTGGCGATGGCGGCGAATGGCATTGCCCTGAACCAGCTTACCTTTATCGGCGGAATGGCACGCAGCACGGTGGCGCACACGGGCCTGATTGTGGCTCTGGGCCCGGTCATGGTGCTGGCGATTGCGGTGGTGATTCGGCTGGAAGTGCTGACGGCCTGGAAAATCGCTGGGATGATCATCGCATTTGCGGGGGTCGGCATCTTAGCGGCCGACAAGGCAGGGCAGGGAAGCGGCAAACATTGGGTGGGCGACCTCATCCTGCTGGCGAGCACGCTGGTCTTTGCCATCTTCACGATCCTCGTCAAAGAAGTGGCCAACCACTTCGATGCGCTTACCCTGAACACTCTCATCTTTGCGCTGGGCGCAGTCATGATGCTTCCTTTCTGCGCCCACGCGGTGGTGGTTACGAACTGGGCCGCTCTCCGCCTGGAGGCATGGTGGGGGCTGGCATTTCTGGTCGTATTCGGCTCGGTAATCTCCTATCTGCTCTTCGCCTACGTGATGACGGAGTTGGCGGCATCTCGCGCCGCCGCTTTCAACTATTTGCAGCCGGTCATTGCCAGCGCGTTGGGTATCTGGGTGCTTTCGGAACGGTTGACCTCCAAGGTGCTGATCGGGGGCGCCCTCATCCTGGCCGGCGTTTATCTCACTGAGCGCGAGCGGGGGGAGGAGAAAGCTCCGGGGAACTCCATCGCGGGCGCAGTCTGAGCGGAGGGCGCCTACCGCCAACCCTGTGCACTCAAGCCTGACATGTGGGGGCTGAAACCTGTCAGGAAACGACTTCGACGACAGGCCCGCGACGTTGCGGGCGCATGATGAGGGCCAGCAGTGCGCCGCAAGCGAAACCTCCGACATGGGCCCACCATGCGACCCCACCGGCCGTAGCGGTTTGTATGGAAAGCATCTGGAATCCCGCGACGAACTGAATAAGGAACCAGTAGCCGAGAAGCAGGAGGGCAGGAACCTGGACGGTCCAAAAGAAAATGAAGAGCGGGATGAGGGTGGTGATGCGGGCTCCGGGGTAGCAAATGAAATATGCGCCCAGCACCCCGGCAATGGCGCCGCTGGCACCAATGGTGGGGACACGTGATCCCGGAGTGACGACGATCTGGACCAGCGCGGCCGCGACTCCGGAAATCAAATAGAGCAGAAGGAAAGGGAAGTGTCCGAAACGGTCCTCAATGCTGCGTCCAAACACAAAGAGAAACAGCATGTTTCCCAGCAGGTGTAGCCACCCACCGTGGAGGAACATGGAAACAAAAATGGGAGCCACACTGAGCCTTGCTGGAAGCGCGAAAAGGGAAACAGAGGAATAGCGGGCAGGGATCAATCCATACAAAAGGATAAAGCGGTTCAAGTGCGGGCCAAGGGAGAGTTCAATGAAGAAGGCCCAAAAGTTCGTTACAATCAAGGCCAACGTAAATGCCCAGAAGGTGCGCCGGCGGATGTGGTCGGTAAGAGGAATCGGTACCATGCACGGGCATTTTACAGTGGGGAACCGCGGCTGCCCACGGGAAAAGTATGCTCGATCGGGAGGCACCCCTAAAGCATGTTTTCCCGTGGTAGGC